>JAFRDB010000126.1 GCA_017404065.1 Clostridia bacterium | reverse complement strand
TGTAATACATTCATAAAGAAATCATACTACAAATCAAAACAAAAATCAACCCCCAACCGAATCCCCCTCAAGATTGAGGGGGCAGGGGGAGCTGATATGCCGTCAGGCATTATTTTTATTATTTAATAAGTTGACAACTTATTTTTTTGTCGGTCTATTTTCGGACAAACTGTAATAGAATAGAGTAAAAACAATGGAGGACTGATATGTATATTGCAGTAAATGAAAGACTTTCGCCGGAGGCCGGGCTTATAGAAATAATACCGCAGAGGTTAAAGCGGTATTTTTATAATATCGATCTGTCCGATGCGGAGGATGTGCGGTTTATAACAGGCAAACCGCTTTCACTGAGATATCCGGATGGTGTATATTATATCTGTGCGGGCGGAGTGCTAACAAAAGCGGCTCATAACGCCGTTAATGTCAATGAACGGCATATAGATGAGCTGATAGAGCGGTTGACCGGATCCTCGATCTATGCTGTTAAAGAGCAAATAAAAAACGGATACATAACCATAGAGGGAGGACACCGCGCCGGAATTGCCGGAACTGCTGTTACGGATAACGGCTGCGTAGAGTTCATAAAGAATATATCCGCGGTAAGCATACGGCTTGCTCATGAGGTGCCGGGCGCGGCGAACGGCTTGCTGCCATACATGCTGCCGGCGCGGAGTATGCTTTTGGTTTCACCTCCCGGGTGCGGCAAGACCACAATGCTTCGCGATCTCGCGAGAGGACTGTCCTATAAGGGGCTGACGGTAGCGATAGCTGATGAAAGATGCGAGTTGGCGGCAATGCATAATGGCAGAAGTGCGTTTGACCTGGGCTGCCGGTCGGCAGTGCTTGATAATTGTCCGAAGCATGAGGCAATGATGATGCTCCTGCGCTCTATGTCGCCGGATGTGATCGTGACAGACGAAATAGGGACGCATAAGGATGCGGAAGCAATAAGGACGATAATGAACAGCGGTGTTGCGGTAATAGCATCTGTTCACGGCAGGGATGCGCATCAGCTTACCGGGCGCAGAAATATCAGCGAGCTTATGCAAATGTTCGATACGATCGTAACGTTATCACACAGGCTGGGTGCAGGGACAATAGAAGATATATCGGAAAATGCTTAGATTTATTGGTTCTCTTGCCTTGGGCGCAGTATGTGTTATGTACGGATCTGAGCGTGCGGCACAGCTTATGCGTCGTCGTGATTTTTTAAGACGCTTCTGCGGCGCGCTGTCGGTCATAGAAACAGAGATAAGCTTCGGAAGACGCGCTCTTGGCGATATTTTTTCAGAGTTAGACAGTCCGGAACTGTACGGGCTCTTTACCGACTGCGCCGACGCGCTTGAAAAATCGGGGATAAGGAATGCGTGGCATAGTGCGGTATCTTCGGCAGCAAAGATGGCTGGACTTGCTGCGGATGAACAGGCGGAGCTTATCTCGCTTGGAACAGAGCTTGGCAGAAGCGATGTTGAGGGACAGAAAAATATTTTAAGGCGAGCAGCAGCTTACGCATCGGCAAGGCTTGAGGCGGCAGAGGATGAATACAGGCGAATGGGCAGAGTATACCGTAGCTGCGGACTGCTTGTCGGCGCGTTGCTGATATTGATACTGATATAAGGTGGTTTGATAATGGATGTAGAGCTGATATTTCAGATAGCGGGAGTGGGAATAATCGTTACAGTCATAAACCAGCTTCTCTCACGGGCAGGCAGAGATGAGCAGGCGTTGATGATAACTATAGCCGGACTTGTGGTGGTGCTGTTTATCCTGACGGAGAGGATAGGCGAGCTGTTTCACTCCATAAAGCTGATATTTGACCTGTGATCGGAGTGCTCAAAATAGCCGGAACGGGACTTGCCGGTGGGATGCTTGCGCTTTTGCTCAGACGCGAGAGACCGGAGCTTGCGGTGATGTGCGCTCTTGCTGCTTCGCTTGTTATAATAGCCGGTTTTATTGGGGACATAAAAACTGTGGTCGGCGGATTGGAAAGGTTAACAGAGGATGCAGGCATAGATACAGAGTATTTTGTTATTTGCATAAAAGCGGTGGGAACAGCGTATATCTCGCAGTTTTCCGCGGAGCTTTTGCGTGATTGCGGTGAGGGCGCGATAGCGGCAAAGATAGAAGCGGCAGGAAGGATCGCGATACTCGTTATGACGCTGCCCATACTTGAATCGCTCATAGAAATGTGTATAAAGGCGGTGAACTCGATATGAATATACCGACAATAGACGGGTATGCCGGCTTTTATGATACCGCTGCATATCTTGCGCGCGGCGGAGCGCCCGACACCGGCGGTATATTAAATAATATTCTGTCTGGTCTTACGGCGGAAATGCGTGATTTTTCGGGGAAAGCTGCTGTTATTCTTATCCTTGCGCTGCTATCCTCTACTGCGGGGACATTAAACTCTGCGCTCGGCGAGAGCTCTGCCGGTCGCGCCGCGTTCTTTGGCTTTTTTGCCGCTGTCAGCGCGCTTGCGCTTGCCTGCTTTAACACCGCGTTGTCATACGGCATGGGAGTAATAACGGCTATGACGGATTTTATGGATAAATTTACTCCTGTGCTGGTTATGCTGATCTTTGCCTGCTGCAAGCCGGCGAGCGCGGCTGTATTCGAGCCGGTGCTTTCTGCGGCAGTGTATGTTGTATCTGTCATAACACATGAGTGTATGGTACCGCTCACAACGTTTTCCGCCGTGCTTTCCGTTGCGGGAAATATCGGCGATAAGACAAGCATATCCGGATTTATAAAGATCGTTAACTCAACTAATAAATGGCTCATGACATTTGTGATCACCCTTTTTACCGGTATAAATGCCGTTTATGGCTTCTCGGTTTCTTCACTTGACGCCGTAAGCGCAAAGACGATAAAGTTTGCGGTAGGCTCACTTGTGCCGGTAGTTGGCGGATTCCTTTCCGATTCGGTCGATACTGTTATGACCTCGGCATCACTGATAAAAAATTCTGCCGGTGCTGCGGGAATAATAATTATATGCGGTATCTGTCTTGCTCCGGCTCTGAAGCTCGGCGCGATGCAGCTTATGCTTAGATTATGTGCTGCCCTCGCAGAGCCTGTAGCTGACGCGAGGATATCGGGTATGCTCTGGGGCATGAGCGAGGCTGTGACGGCGGTGTTCGGGACAGTGATACTTACGGCTGTGATCTTTGCGGTCAATATCTGTATCATACTGAGGCTTACGACATGAGGGCATATATAATATCTGTGGCTGGCGCGGCTGTGCTGTCGGCTGTAATAAACATGATGTCACCCGAGAGGTGGAGTAAATATATAGGCGTGCTTACCGGACTTGTTGTTGCGGTATCTGTCGGCAGACCGATATTCAGCCTTATAGATAAGGATGCGTTTTCGCGGATAGGTATAGAGAGCGGCACAGTTACGGCAGAGTCCGGAACAAGGTCTTTTTATGATGAGATTAATAAAGAGCTTGGGAGACGAATAGAGGGGGACATAAAAGAACGGCTCTTATCGGAGTTTGGGGCAGATTGCGAAGCGAAAGCGGAGCTGAGTATAGCACCGAACGGGCAGGTGGACGGCGTTCGACGGATAATCATTTCGGGAGGGCATCTTGATAATATAGCTGAAGCAAGACTTCGGGAGATATACGGAGCGGAGGAGGTCATAATAAATGGATCTGAAAAACTTTATCAAAAACCGGAATAATAAACTGATGATAGTAATATTAATAATTGGGATCGCAATTATAGCCGTGTCCTGCGTGCTGCCTGAGGGGAAGGATGAGGCAGGTGGGAACGTGCAGTATGCCGGAGAGGAGGAGAGGCTCAGTGATATACTATCGCAGATCGACGGAGCGGGGCGGATATCCGTAATGATTTCATACGAGTCCGCGCCGACGCGGAGCTTTGGCTCATACGGTTCGGACACGGGTTCATATCCGGTGGTGAGAGGTGTGATTGTTGTTGCAGACGGCGCGTCAGATCCGGTCGTGCGGCAGGAGCTTGCTCATGCTGCTGCCGCAGTGACCGGCGCAGGGGCGAACAGGGTCTGTGTCTATACAAGAGCGAATAAATAATCAATATGGTTTGGAGATGAAATAATGATTTTGAAAAAGAAAGAGATAATTGCCGCGTCGCTTGTAGTGCTTATAGGACTTGCCGGGTATCTTAACTGGTCGTATCAGGATACGGTAAGGGTAAAGGATAATGAGAGTTATGTTGAGACAGGAAAGATTCTGGGTGAGGCGGAAATGGTATCATCGAGCAATGAGATGGAGGATGACGCAGAGCCGGCAGCCGAGGATGCAGCAGCACAGCCGGAGAGCGCGGCATATTTTGCCGAGGCAAAGCAAAAGCGTGAGGAGGCACGCGCGGCGGCAATGGAGGCGCTTAAAGCAGTATCCGAGGATGACAAGGCGGATGAGGAGACGCGAGCATCGGCAGGACAGAGACTTGCGGAGTGTGCTGAGTATATACGGCTTGAGAGCAGCATAGAGAACGTTGCCGCTGCAAAAGGTTATGAGGATATATGCGTGTACATAAACGAGGGGACGGCTGTGGTAACGGTAAAGACCGAGGGTCTGACCGACACTGACGCAGCTATTATTTCAGATATAGTTACGAGTACGGCGTGTATAGAGCCGTCGGGGATAAGGCTGATTGAAGTAAAAAATTGATGTAATATAGCTGAAATATGTTTTTAAGGTATATTACAAAATCCTGCTGAAAAATTATGTAATCCACGTTATCCACGAAGTTATCCACAGATAAGAGTTTTAAAATTGGCGGTAAAACAGGTCTTTCAAAAAGTTATCCTCGCTCAAAGCGTTGAGTGTGGATAACTTTTTGATTTAATATTTACAAAGATGGAGTTTTATGATACAATGATAAACGAAGGAGAGTGGAGTGTAATGTTTAGAGAAATGAGAAGAAAAAAGCAACAGCTTACGGAAGCAGAGTGTATAGAAATACTTAAAAACGAGCCGCGCGGCGTTGTCTCGATGATAGGTGATGACGGCTATCCTTATGGGATACCGATGAGTCACTGGTACTCTGAGGAGTCGGGCAAGATATATTTTCACGGTGGACGGCGCGGGCATAAGGTTGATGCGCTTCGTAGGTGTGATAAGGTATCATTTTGCGTATATGACAAGGGTTATCGCAGAGAGGGCGAGTGGGCGTTAAACATTAAATGTGTTCTGATATTCGGCAGAATGCGGATAGTGGAGGATAGTGATGAGATAGCTGATATTGCCAAAAGCCTCAGTCTTAAATTCACAAATGATATAGATTACATAGAAGAGGAAATAAGGACACACATAAAGGGCGCATATTGTTTTGAGCTTACACCGGAGCATATTACAGGGAAATTAGTAAATGAATCATAATGAATAGAATAAACTGAAATATATATCAAAACACTTCGGTACTGCATCAAAGTGAATGACGCTTATAAATCGGCTTTCCGTCCGATCTATAAGCGTCATTTTTTCGATGTGTTTATTTTTATCTGTTCAGCAGCCATACCATAAGCGTAAGATAACCGGCGAAGGTCACCCACAGAAGATACGGGACTTGGAGCCATGCGGCTGCGCGGCTTATACGCGAGAACTTCACTATCATTGCGATTATAAGCAGCCATAGGAGCGCAAGCCATATAAAGGCGAACAGAAATGCCTGCATATTGAAAAAAATAATGCTCCAGAAGAAGTTTACCACGAGCTGGAAGCCGTAAACGATAAGCGCGGAGAGTGTCGCTTCGGGGTCGTTTTCACGGCGTAGCCATACTATACCGCTGCCAATTCCCATCAGGATATAGAGCAGTGACCACACCACAGGAAAGAGCCACATTGGGGGCGATAGCGGCGGCTGTATAACAAGTTGATAAGCATCCATCCCGCCGCGGCTAAGGAATGCAGACAGTCCGCCTACCGCAAGCGGTATCGCTATTGCGATAGCGTATACTTTTATTTTTTTCCACACAAGTATCATCACCTCACATACTCGTATTTTATGCGTAATGATGAGGATTATACCACGATTAAATCAAATCTGTACTTAAATCCCAATATGTCGCTTTTTTTTGTTATGTTTTTCATGCAACGCGGTTGAAAAACACAAAGATCTATGCTATAATCACTTTATAGTGTTGAGGTGCATGGACAAAAAAACATTTTATGACGGAGAAGATTTATGAAAATAAGAAGATCAGAGAAAAAAGATATAGACAGGCTCCTTGCGTTGTTGCAGGACGTGTTGGAGCTTCACGCTGAAATAAGACCGGATATATTCATACCCGGAACGACCAAATATACAAGAGATGAGCTTTTTGAGCTGATCATGGATGATACAAAGCCTGTTTATGTTGCGGCAGATGACAGTGATACGGTAATGGGTTATGCTTTCTGCCAATTGAAGGATCAGCCGTTTTCAAATAACATGATACCTTTCAAATCTATGTTTATAGATGATCTGTGTGTTGATCCCGCCTGCCGCGGGCAGCATATAGGCGAGAGTCTGTTTGAACATGTTAAGGAGCAGGCAAAGCGTTTGGGATGCTATGAGGTAACGCTGAATGTATGGGCAGGAAACAAAAAGGCCGAACGCTTTTATGACAAGATGGGAATGAAAACAAAAGAAAGGCAGCTGGAATATATTTTGTAAAAAACTCTATAAGGAGGAGTAGTTGTGTTGTTAAAAAAATCATGTCCGCTGTTTTAGCGGGGGCGATACTGATTTCTGCGGCATGTGCGCTTGCCGCGCAGGTAAATGCTATTACAAGCAGCGGCGATTTTATTTCGGCCTTTTCAAAGGGCGGTAATTACGAGCTCAGCGGCGACATATCGATGGCGAATGCCGGAATAACCACTCAAACCACCACGGGCATGGTTGACGGCAAGGGGCACACATTAACAAAAAGTAACGCAAGTCTAAATGACGCTATCCTCTACCAGAACGGAAATGCTGATTGGACATTTAAGGATATGATAATTGACGGCAACAAATCGGCGCTTACCTTTACGGACGCGGCGTTGTGGTATATGGCGGGAACGGTCAGGTTTGAGAACGTTACGATACGGAATTTCAAGACCCTAAATGCCGCCCGCTATGCCTTAAACTGCAACAGCGCGGCAAATATGACGCTTGACAGCGTAACATTTACGGGTAACGAGAACATAAACGCGCAGATAGCCTCATCGGATATTTACATAGACGGCGGCATACTCCATCTTGCCGGCAGCACAAAGGCAAATGTTTACTACGCCGGCGGCAGTATAGATGTTTCGGGACTGAAAAAGGATTGTGAAATAAACATAACGGCTTCATCTGCCGAGTTATATGCGAGGCTAAAACGGCTTTTGCCATCCTCGCCGTCGGTCAGGATGACAGCTGATGATATAGGCAAAAGTGTCAGCTATGCGGCATCGGGCATTAAATGGTCGCTTGCCGGAAGCAGAACAGATGTGGGGGACGGATCGTTATCGGTGTCCGTAACGGCATCGAGCTATATTGATGAGCCAAAGGATGTTCGCATATACGCGGCGGCATACAACAGCAAAGGAGTACTCTTGTCAGTTGGAACAAGACCTGTAAGCATTGCCGCTTCAAGCTCGGAAACGGTAGATGTTGTATTGAACGCGTCCTCGGACAGCGTTGTTTATGCTTATCTCTGGGACGGCACTGCAATGGAACCGTTTGCCGAAAAGCTTCTCATAGACAAGGTAGCGGATAAAAACCTTATCCTTAGCTATGACTTTGAAGATCCGGGCGAAACAGCCTCAATGCTAATGGGTGGCGCGTCTGTCGCAGGCGGAGGAGGTATAAGCGGAAATGGTCTCGCGTTTGACGGCGTGAATGGCTATATGCTTCTGCCAAACGGTATACTGTCGGAAAATATGACCGTTACCGGATGGTTAAAGACCGATGAGGTGCAGGGCTGGGCAAGGTTTTTCGATTTCGGCTCAAGCGACAGCCAAAACTTTTTCTATTCGCCTTCAGGCGGGCGTGTTGAATCAAGATCGTCAAGAGGAACAGACACTATGGATACTGCCGCATTTTCCAATGCGGGTATTTGGGAGCATTACGCAGTGACAAGATCGGCGGACAGGGTACAGCTTTACCGTAACGGAGAGCTTGTGAAGGAAGCCGCCTGCGCGTATTCCGTAACAGCGGTGACGGAAGCGACAAATTATATAGGCAGATCGCATTATGCCGGAGATAATTATTTCAGCGGCGTAATGGATGAGATAAGAATATATGATAAAATTCTGACAGCGGGGGAGATAAAAGCGATGTATGATGAATATTCTGAATCAATAAGTGCGGCGGCGGCATATAAGGATTATGCCGAGCTGAATCTTGCCTCGGAGCTTTCAGACGGCGAGCAATTAAGGCTTTCGGGCGCTAACGGTTCCGATATAACATGGACGGCGTCATATAAGAGTGCTATAGATAATAACGGCATGATAAAGGCTTCGCCGGCGGGCGGCGAGGATAAGCGCGTGACGCTTACCGCAAAAATCAAAAACGGCAGCAGCGAATACACTAAATCGTTCAAGGTTACGATACTTGCCGCGCCATCGCTGACGGGCTTTTCCGATTACGGCATGGACGATGTGACGATGCATGACGCTTATCTTGTCAACGGCAGAGAAAAGATGTATGATTATCTGAAGGATTTTGACATCGACAAGTGTGTTTCGGGGTTCAGGCGCACCGCCGGTCTGTCATCGGTCTCCGATACCTACGGCGGCTGGGAGACGAGCCTTATAGCGGGTCACGCGATAGGTCATTATACAACGGCTCTTGCTCAGGCATACAGAGATACGGGCGATACGGAGATGCTTGCAAAATCACAGGAGCTTATAGACAAGCTCTATGAGGCGCAGATAAAAGACGACACAACTGTGAACGGACAGAGCATCAAGAGAGGTTATCTGTTTGCAACAACAAACGCGTGGCCGGGCGGCAGGGTCGTTGCGGGCGAGACGCAGTTTGATAATGTTGAAGCCAATAAAACCAATATAACAAATCAGGCGTGGGTGCCGTGGTACACGATGCACAAGATACTTGCGGGACTTGTCGATACATATAAGCTTACCGGAAACGAAAAAGCGCTTGAAATGGCAAAGGAATTAGGGACATGGGTCTATAATCGTGTGGGCGGCTATACTGCCGCAATGCAGGAGCGCGTGCTTAATATAGAATACGGCGGCATGAACGATGTTCTGTACGAGCTTTATAAGATCACCAAGGATCCGAACCACGCAAAGGCGGCGCATATATTTGACGAGGTGAGCCTGTTTGACGAGATTTATAACGGTAATGATATCCTTGCCAATAAGCACGCAAATACGACCATACCGAAAATTCTGGGTGCGCTCGGCCGCGTTCGGGCGATAGATGCGGTTCCTGCTCTCATCACGGATGCGCCGGATGATATTCGTGACAGGGAATACTACCTCAAGGTGGCGGAGAATTTCTGGGATATAGTCGTGAACGATCATTCGTATGTAACAGGCGGCAACAGTGAAAACGAGCATTTCCGCGCGCCGCATACGGAAAACGCGTTCAGGAATGAGATAAACTGCGAGACCTGCAACACTTATAATATGCTCAAGCTCTCACGCGAGCTTTACAAGTTGACCGGCAAAAAGAAGTATGAGGACTATTACGAGGGAACCTTCCTTAATGCTATCGTTTCAAGCCAGAACCCTGAAACAGGCATGACTATGTATTTCCAGCCTATGGCAACCGGCTATTATAAGGTGTTCTCATCAAGGTGGAATGATTTTTGGTGCTGCACAGGCTCAGGCATGGAGAGCTTTACAAAGCTTACAGACAGTATCTATTATAAAAATGACGGTAAAATAGCTGTCAACCAGTATATCAGCTCGGCACTGACAGATGATGACAACAATATAAAGCTCACGCAAAACTCGGCATTGCCCGAAGGGGACACATCGGAAATAGCGATCGAACCGATAACGGGTGAAACGCAGACAGCGTCGATCATACTGCGAATACCCGAATGGTGCGCGGCGGCTCCGATTATCAAGCTGAATGATTCGGAGTATGATTATACCCAGTCTGCGGGCTATGCGGAGATAGAGCGCGAATGGAGGGCGGGCGATAAGCTTGAAATAACCATGCCTATGGAGCTGCGCGCATACGGCCTCTATGACAGCCCGTCCGCGATTGCGTTTAAGTACGGTCCAACCGTTCTGAGCGTTGGTCTCGGAAAAAGTCCGGCGCTTGCCGATACGATGCACGGAATGGCTGTCAGAAAGCCGAAGGCAAAGGCAAACGTAAATGAATATGTTATCATAAATTCCGATTACGGCACGCGTGAGGAATGGCTTGCAAATTTAAACGAGAATATGGTAAAGACAGAGGGCAAGCTTGAATTCACAATGAAGAATACCGATCAGCCGCTTGTGTTTACGCCGCACTATAAGCGCTATGACGAGCGATACGGAATATATTGGTATGTTACCGGTATGACCGAGGAGGAACAGGCGGCGCAGATCCTTGCCGATAAACAGGCGGGTCGCGATGAGAATATCATTATAGATTCCATAGAGCCGTCCCACGACCAGCAGGAGAACGGCCACGGCTATGCACAGGAAAATTCAATCGGCGTTGAAGGTGTGGGCGATATGGTGAACTACCGCCTTATCTCAAACGGCGGCTATGTCGATTATCAGATGGCGGTGAAAAAGGATGCGAAGAATTATCTTGCGGTCACATACCATGCAAGCGATGCCGGCAAGCGTATGAATATATATGCGGGCAGTACAAAGATAGCGGAGGTAACGGCAAGCGGAAGGAATGAGACCGTAAGATACGAGATCCCCGCAGAGGCGGTTGTCGCTGCCGAGCCTGCTTCGGCGGATACGATAAAGGGAAGGGATGCCCTTCACATCGTATTCCGTGCAGACGCCGGTACGGACGCGCCAAAGCTGTGCGGCAAGGTTCAAATTCTTACAGACTATTCTGAAAATGCGAATCTCGCGTCACTGTCGTTTGATAAGGGCGCGCTCTCGCCCGATTTTGATGCGGAGACCGAGGAGTACACGCTTACCGTTCCCTCAGGCGAGAAGAAGGTCAAGCTTACATCTGTGCCTGCCGATAAATACGGTCTTGTGTATGTGAACGATCTGCTCATAAACGATGCCGCGCCAAAAGAGATCACGATAGCGGGCGCGCCTCTTGTGATCAAGGTCTATGCCGAGGATCACCAAACCTTCAAAACATATATAATAAACTTTAATAATCAATAATATGTTCCGGAGGGATCGTAATGCAGTCAGATTCAAAGCAAATATGGATAAATAAATCGATATGAAAACAACAATGTACTGAAAACTTGACACCGGCAGGTTCAGGGAGTATAATAACAGTATAAAAATCTTAGCAGATATACGGAGCGGAGGCTTTAAAAATGGTCGATAGACATGACATGATCCGGCATATAAAAGAAACATACGGTATTGAATCGGAGCATTTATGGATGCAGTATCCGAATATTGAGGTGTTTCGGCACGAGAACCATAAAAAGTGGTTTGGCATAATTATGTCTGTTACAAAGGACAAGGTCGGACTTGAGGGAGAAGGGAATATAGATGTTCTTAATGTCAAATGTGATCCTGAGAGAGTAATGTTCCTGTCACATCAGTCCGGCTTTGCTCCGGCATATCATATGAATAAAAAGTATTGGATAAGTATTCTTATGGACGGCGCTGCGCCGGATGCATTGATATATGAACTTGTTGATATAAGCTATAATCTTACGAAATAGTTATTCGCAACTGTTGATTTTAAAGCTGTAAAAGGAGAGATATATATGGACATGATACAAAGCTTTTCTGTTGATCACACAGCCATTGTTCCCGGTATTTTCGTTAGCCGTGAAGACAGAATGGGAAACAATGTGATAACTACATACGATATACGACTTAAGCGACCTAATAGGGAGCCGGTAATCGATGTGGCGGCAATGCATACTCTTGAACATATCATAGCCACAACGCTCAGAAATGACACTGATTGGAAAGATCAGATCATATATTGGGGACCGATGGGTTGTCTGACGGGCTTTTATCTTATTCTCAAGAATGATCGTCCCGCTAAGGATATTTATGAGCTTATACTGAAAGCTTTTAAGTCGGTAAATGATGCGACAGAGGTTCCGGGCGCCACACCGGTCAATTGCGGGCATTATCTTATGCACAATCTTGCTATGGCAAAGCTTTATGCGGCTGAATTTGTTGCTTATCTTGAAGCTAATGCGGGAAAGTCTGAAATCTTTGAATATCCTAAATCAGAGAGGCTTGCAATTAATAATAAAACGTTGTTTTACGATTCGTAATAGTTTTTGTGTTTCTGTAGGATATGAGTAAGCGTCAAATGATGATATGGAGCGAAAAGAAACCGAATCAAAAGAGGATGCCGGTAACATGGGCATCCTCTTTTGATTCGATTATATGATTGCGGATAAGTGTCACTTTTTAACTGTCTTGTCGCCCATATTTTATTCGATTGTTATTGTAAGAATTACATTTTCATTTTCGAGAAGTCCTGTAACTTCATTTTCGGGAAGATTTACTTTTCCAAGCCTTGTATATTCCCAGATATTTGAGCCGTAAAACATCACGATTTGATTTGAGGAATAGAGAACAATATCCCCGTTCTGTGTTGTAATCCTTGTATCATTTGACGGATATGTTCTTCCGAGTGAACCGACCTGTTCAAATCCGCCGTACTTTGACATCTGCACGGTAATAGGGCTTTTCTCCGCCTGTTTTTTTAGTTCTGTTACGCTTTCGTTATCTTCCCATGTAACAGGTATTGTCTGTCCGTTAATTTTAATAATCATTTCTTTTTCCTTTGGCTCGGTATCGTCATTGTTAGCTTCAAGTCCTATTCCATCAAGCCATTCCTGCACTTCGCTTTCGGATGCGCCTATTGAAAAGCGTCTGCTTTCAAGCCAAGTAACAGAATCGTCTGTTAGTGCTTTCAAATTATTTGCGCTGCTGCCGAGAGGGCTTGAGCCCGATGTGCACATTGTCGTAAGTGTTTTACCGGAAAAATCATAGCTTTCAAGAAAAGTATAAATGATTTTCGGTGCCTGTCCCCACCATATCGGATGAGCGATAATTACGGTATCATACCCGTCCATGTTCTGAACACCGCCGCTGATTTTCGGTCTTACCAAGCTGTCGTTTTGCTCCTTCGTTGTTCTGGAATTTGAATCGCTGTAATTCAGATCATCATCGGTGTAGGGCTCTTCCGGGACGATCTCATAAAAATCAGCACCGAGATATTTTGCCGCATACTCAGCAAGCGGTTTTGTGTGTCCCGTTGCGGAAAAGCAAGCAACAAGTGTTTTTGAGCGCGATATGGATCTCGATTCCGTAAGCGGTGTTAATGTTTTCAAGTCCCATAAAAATGCTTTGAGCGTATCGGAATTTGTCTTTTGAGCCGAAACATCCGCGTTTATCGTGCCTTCGCCTTTTACCATAGATACGCTTGATATTTTTCCGTCCTTGTACGATACCGTAAATAATGTACTGTCTTCCGGCGCATTGTGGGCTGTCACGGTATTACCCGAAACAGTCATGGTGATATCTGCCGCAAATGCCGTCATTCCGAAAACAGACACTATCAAAAGCATAGTAACAAATATAAATAGTTTTCTCATGATGTTTCCTCCTATTCGGTAACGGTGACTGTTTGAGTGCTTTCGTCCCATTCAACCTTAAATCCGAGATTTTCTGCTACAAACCGTATCGGAAGCATTGTTCTTCCGTCAATGATGATCGGCTCCGTATCCATTGTATATTCGGTCGTGTTTACGAATGCGGTATTACTGCCGATAGTCATAAAAATCACTCTGTCGCCCTTTGCAAAAACGGCTGTCCTTGTTTCGGCTTCCCATGCCACGCTGCCGCCGAGACCTTCAACAACTGCACGAAGTGGCAAAAGCGTCCTGCCGTTTTGAATGATCGGGGCAGTATCAAGCTCGCTTTCTGCGCCGTTTATTGATATGATGGTACTTCCGATCTGCAAAATTGCTGTATTACCGCCACTTTGTGCCGAACAGCCTGACGGGAAAACAGCGAGCATAATAACGGCTGTAAGCAATGCTAATGTTCTTTTTATTCTCATCTTATGCCCTCCGTTTTTATAAATTTTTACCCATTTTATAAGCACGCTCAACCGCATCTGTATGATTTTGTGCGTCATTGGGCTTATCTATTTCGCCGCCTGTTACAAGACCGCAAAGCTCTGCTTTTTCAAAGCAGTCAACCCAGCTGCCAAGTCCCGAATACGCCTTTTCAAAAACGAAATCTCCGTCCTCTGCCGCTGTCGCAAGCATATATACTTTTCTGAATTTATAATCGGTGGGATAAAGTGGATTCAGCCTGTCAAGAAGCGTTTTCATTTGTCCGCTCATTTCATAATAGTATATCGGAGTTGCAAAGACAATAATATCTGCATTTTTAACCTTTTCCATGATTTCAGGCACATTGTCTTTTATAACGCACTTTTCGGTTTTCTGGCAGTAAAGACAGCCGATACAATACTTTATTTCTTTTTGTTTTAAGCTGATAAACTCAACCTCATTTCCTGCTTCCTTTGCTCCTATCTCTTAATTTGAACGATTTACGTTCATTTTCTTCTTTTTTTATAGATTTGATTTTTTATATATAAATAAATATATATCATTAATTATTATAGATTTATCCATCCGTGGGTAAGTCGTAGACTTATCCACCGT
>JAFRDB010000125.1 GCA_017404065.1 Clostridia bacterium | reverse complement strand
CTCAGTCACGCCTGTCGGCGCGACAGCTCCCTCATAGAGGGAGCCAAGTGTATCGGGCTACCACACACATTCTTGCCTCCCTCTTGAGGGAGGTGGCAGCCCGTAAGGGCTGACGGAGGGAGTCCGATAAACTGAAATTTAAACGATTGATTAAACAATCTTCTCACTAAAAAATCCCCCATAATAAAGGGGGTCAGGGGGAACGCAGTTCCCCCTGTAACAAACCCAACTCTCTCCCCTTCCCTCTTCAATGCACGAGGTCAGGGATAGTGGATTCAAAGCCATTGGCTCATAATCAGAACTCAAACGAGAATACCTCTTTTGCAGCGCTTTGTTTGCCTGCAGCTTCATTTGCAGCATTTATCCTATCTATTGCCGCTGCAGTATCAACCGTTACGGTCGTAACTGTGGAGGCGTCTGTTTCTATGTCTGTTATGAATCTGTATGGATGTATTTCCGGTGTTACATATTTCATAGTTCATTCCCCTCCTTTATTCAACCGTTACGGTAAAGTTTGCCGGATCGAAGTCCTTGATAGTATCTATCTTTGTGGTATCTCCCGTCCAGATAACGATGCCGAATACTGCTTCGCCGGTTATGATAAGACCAGATGCCGTCATCGCCGTAGTGCCCGCTGCGTAAGCCGCATCGTCATACTTGGAATTGGTTGCACCCGTCGCAGTAACAGAAACTCTGTCTATCGCATAATTCGGTCCGCTGTATGCCGAGAAGGTAAACCCTCGCGCATACCATCCGTCACCGTTGGTGATGTTAGTGCCCTTTTCATAACCGTAAATAGCCGATGTATCATAGCTGTCGATTTCCACAGGTATGCTGTATTTCGCGTATGAGTCTATCCTGACATCCGCATTCGGCATGGTGAAGCTGTATACTCCGGCTACCGGAGTAAGCGTTTGTGTCGACCCACCCGCGGGTGTCATTGTTACCACTAAATCACCAAAACCATTAATCAGATTCGGCTGAGTCTCGAAGGTCACGGTCGCGCCCGTCGCGGCCGCATTCTTGCCGATCCTAAAGTTGCTGTTTTCGACCGACTTCGAAATTTTGTGCAGATTCGCGAGCGTTGCGACCTTCTCAACCACAAAATAGTCAAGTTTCGGACCTGTTACGCCGTCTGTAGCGAAGTAAAGTCTGTGCGTACCTTGTTGAAGGTCAAGCGTTCCGCTTGCCATGCTTAACCCTCCGTTGGTGGATGTAAGTGTTTCAATACGCTCATTTAAAAACATGTAATCCACAACAAGAGCGCAGGTTCGGGTTTTGCCCTGCAACGCACCAACTGTATTTGCCGTTATGGTATATGTGCCGTCCGTTGGGACATTAAAGTCAAAGTAACTGTAATGCTGCCTGCCTGTCTGACCATACACGGAGGAGCCGTCCATACCTCCCGACGCGTTTGTATTGCTATCGGGATTCCAACCACTGTGACTGTAATGCCCCGCCTCATTGGCGTTGACCTCCTGATAGTACACCACATCGGAAGCGGCTGTATAGAGCACCGTCATGGTCTCATTAACGGACGTTGCTCTTTTGCTGAGCTGAGGCACGCTGCCGTTTGTAGCGTTAACACCGTCATATTTATAGTATGTGCCGTTATACAGTATATACGCGTATGGGCTGTAGGTGATCGTATCACCCAAGCTCTTATCCGTAACATCGGGCGTTGCTGTTGAAAGCACCGTTCCTTCGCTTGTCTCACAGCTTACCGTGAACGAGGTCAACGGTGCGATAGCAGCCGCAGATGCCGTTACCGTTACCGTCTCCGCAGGCATGGTGAAGGAGTATGTTCCGTCGCCTTTATCGGTAACGGTGACAGGGAGATTGTTTTCGCCGCGGGTAACTGTCGGCGTCGCGTCAAGAATATATCCCGATGCCGCCGATATCGTTACCGTATCGTTATATGCCGCAGTAGAAGCGACAGTGACATTCGGCGAGCTGCACGTTATAAGCGTTGCGTCCGGCACATAGTATGTCTTAACATTCTTGATGATGCTGTAATCGGTCGTTGACAAATTGAAGTTTATCACACCGCCTTTAGATGCGTTATTCGTCGCGCTGTTTCGCATGGTGACATTGGACGCACTTGCTACCGATGCGCCCGAGGTATCTGTTATTGCAAAATCCCATTTGTTCCAATAACTTGTGTAATTATCGTAACCTTCGGTCGTGGGATTGAGAAGAGCTAAGTAGTGGTGCAAGTCGGACGATATGGTACATCTGTACCAGGTGTTCCTCGAAAGAGTACCGCTAACACTCTGAAGACCACCGCTGCTGATCACATAACCAATCTCCGACATACCCATTCTAAATTCTGTGCCGAGTCCGCCTTGGCTGTTGCTTCCAAAGGAAATCTGACCGTCATTCGGTAGGAAGAAATCAAATGTTATATAAAACGTGTATCCGTTGCCGTAGAGAGTTCTGTCGGGAATACTTGTGTTACCCAATGAAGTAATGAATTGTCCCGAGGAATACTGCGCCTGTGTCTTACCGAAATAATTTACCGACACCGCGCCCGGAGGAGCCGTAGCCTCCGCGATCGGCGGAGCCGTGGGAAATGTAAGCGTCTCGGTCACATCGCTTCCGTTTACCGTAACAGTGCCGTTTTCAATTGACTGATACCCTGCTTCCGCAACAGTTGCGCTATAGCTGTATGTGCCGTTTATAAGATCCGGTACAGGTGTCGTATACGTATTACCGTCGAACGTGACGGTACCGGCTCTGCTGTTAGGATCGTCAAGCGTTACAGTGTAGTTACCCACTCCGACCGTGTACAGAGCAATTTCATCAAAGGTCGGTTGAGTTCCCGAATTATCGCTCGACGCCTGACCCAGCGTAAGACCCGTTACGGATCCGTATGCAAGGCTTGCCTGAAATACTCCCGTTACCACATTACCGGAGCCGTCCAAACCGTCATATTTATAGCCGATCTTACCGTTTGTAAGATCTATGACTACATAATCGAGCGTTATTCCGTAACCGCGCTCCATTATTGCAGGTCTTACAGTGTTACTTGTACTGTTAACGGTTGAGCTTCCGCTGGTTATCGTGGGGCGGGCGGCGCCGGAGTTGTTGGGCAGGACAAATTTAAAAACGCTGACAGGATTGCCGCTTGTATTCGTGCCGTTCAGCTCTATAAACTCATTTCTCTGGGCATTCAAGATGTCGCCTCGGAGAACAAGCTTGCCGGCGGTGACCGGCGTGGTAAACTCGTATGTATTGGAGCTGCCGGCCGCTGTCGGTATCGCCAAGCCGTAAGACAAGCCGTAGATATTTTTTCCTCCCGCTTCGCCGTAGTGGGTCGATCTGGCTCCCGAATCACGCGTCGGGATAAAGGTCTTGAATGCGGTAGAGGTATAGCCGCTTGTTCCGTAGCTGTCAAAGGTCTCCGTCATGACCTTGCCGGTTTCAAGTGTGGACTTTGTACCTATCAGCACCCTACCTATCCTTTCGCTGCCCTGCAGCGTATAAGGCTGAGACCAGGTGCTCGCCTCCGCGGTCATCGAAAGTCCCGCAAACGAGCCGAACGCCACTGTAAGCGCAGCGATACCGCTCATTAACTTTCTGAAATTCATAATATATGATCCCCTCCCTAAAGTTAATCATAATTAATATGTTTGAATTAATATGCATGCCGCCTGATCTCGTAATTCCCCACATATATTTTAACACACAAATCAAGCAGCACAAAAATATACTTATATAAAGTTTAGCACAATATCTTGTGCAAGTCAAGCCTTTTTTGCAAGTTTTTTTCTTATTTTTTAAAAAATTTCTTCTATTTTAAAATTAGATTTTTATTATAAGTTAAAAACTGTTAATTATGTATCTTTTTGGCTTAGCAGAAACTGTTAAATTAGTTATAATTTCAGTTTGTCGGGCTGATGTTTGAGGTATAGCTCTGCTGTCCCTGCCTCGGGGCAGGGTGCCGAGCTTGCGAGGCGGGTTGGGGGCTGCGGCAGAGATAGATTTTATCTAAAGCCGCTAATTTATCTCATTTTTTAGTGCCGTGAACCCCAATCCGACCTTTTCAAGCAAAGCTTGAAAAGCTCACCCGGGATGCCAGCACGAGCAGGGCGCTCGCGCCCGACCAGTGTTGCCCCAGGGCAAGGACAGCGGAGCATCGCCAAAAGAATGCACAAGGACAAGCTGCGCCCACTAATCTCTCCCCGATAAACTGAAATTTACAATTTTATTCACAAAAAAAATTCATTAAATAACCGAATTTTTTTATAAAATATTGCTTGACAAACTAATTCCATTATGATATTATATTTTTGTATATTTATATGATATTTTAGAGCGGCTGTGCCGCACCGAATATTTGATTGGAGGAATACTTATGAACAAAATGATTGCATTGTTTTGTGCCGCTGTGATCGCGGTATCGTCAAGCGCTGCAATTGTTATGGCAGATGAAGCGGAAACCAATGATTCAGTGTCTGTAAGTGATGTTACAGATGTCTCTTCGGACGATTCCGGATCAGGCGATTCCGGCAGTGACGCGGGCGACGAAGGCGGCGATAACAGTACAGACGTGGACACCGACACAAGCATAGATGAGAATTCCGACGTATTATCCGAGAACAGCTCGGATGCCGATACAGAGGGCGAAAAGGAATCCGACGCTGACACGGAGGATAAAAAAGAATCCGATGCCGATGCAGAGGACAAAAAAGAATCCGACGCCGACACAGAGGACAAAAAAGAGTCCGATGCTGACGGGAAAGCTTCGGAAACCGAAACCGATAAGGATGCAGAGCAGCCTGCGGCATCAGAGGCTCCCGCAGAGGAAAACGCTACGGAAGCTAATGCTTCGAAGTCTTCGGGCGGCGGTGGCGGTGTAGCTGAATCTGCTACAACAGCAGACCCTTCATCAACAGGTGAACCGAACGCAACAGCAGACCCTTCATCAACAGCTGAGCCTGCTGCGACAGCAGATCCGTCCGCTACAGCTGAGCCGACTGCAACAGAAAAGCCTGCCGAGAATAAAGAAAAGGCTGACGAGAAGCCTGTTGTTGTAATGAAGAGACCATTTACTCTCGTTAAGAGCTATGACACAAATCCGTTTGATGACTGCCAGTCAGGATGGTTCGTGAACTATGTTTCGTTTGCTTATGCAAACAAGATAATCGTTGGCTACAGTAATAACGCCTTCGATCCATTCGGTAAGATCACCGGCTCGCAGCTTGCTGTAATGCTTTACAGAATATCAACGGGAAGAACTGATATCGTTACAGAAGGCGACGGATGGTCGGACGAAGCGATCGCATGGGTCAAAGCAAATAAGATAATGTCAGACTTTGCCGATGATGATTTCGATACCGATACATACCTCACCCGCGAGGAGATCATTTGCTCATTCTACAGAGCCTACAAACTATATAACAAGGCTGAAGAAGGCGGAAAGATAGATAACGAAAAATTCCCCGATGCAGGAGATATTTCGGAATTTGCTCTGCCGGCAATGGAATGGGCAGTAGCATCAAAAATCATAACAGGTAAGTCCGATAAATGGATAGACCCGACTTCAAATGTTACAAGAGCTGAAGCATCGGCTATTTTTAAGAGATATCTTGAAAATCTTGAATTTGAGGATGTACCTGTTGAAGTGAAGTCCACATCATCACAGAAAGCAAAGACAGAGGATGAAAAGGATACAGCAGAAGAAACATCTGAAGAAAGCGTTGCCGAGACCGTATCAAACGCAGCTGAGACGGAAGCCGTAGAAGCAGAAATTCCGGCAGCAGAGACGGAAGCCGTAGAAGTAGAAATTCCGGCAGCTGAGACCGAGGACGCAGCTACAGAAACAGCAGAGGCTGAGACTCCTGCGGAGAGCGAAGAATAAAAACCCCCTACCCCCCATTCTTGGGGGGTTATTTTTTTATCTATTAAGAAATTAGTACCGATAAGTACTAATTTCTTAATAGCAAAAAAGTCTACCTATTGGAGTGGAGCGTTAGCGGAACGACCGTCCCGATAGGGACTTTTTTATATGGCTGATATGGAAGTAATGGGCACTGAGGGAATTGTACGGTAAATTTCAGTTTGTCGGGGAGTTAGTGGGAGGCGCAGCCTGTCCTTGTGCATTCTTTTGGCGATGCTCCGCTGTCCTTGCCCCGAGGGCAAGGTGGCGCGGCGACGATAGGAGCCGTGACGGATTGGGGTTAACGACGCTAAAAAATGAGATAAATTATCGGCTTTAGATAAAATCTATCTCTGCCGTAGCCCCCAACCCGCCTCGCAAGCTCGGCACCTGGGATGCCAACCCGAGCAGGTCTCGGAGAGACCGACCAGGGCTGCCCCAAGGCAGGGACAGCAGAGCTACACCGCAAATATCACCCCGACAAACTGAAATTTACGTTTTTATTTCACAAAAAAACTCATCCATAAACCGTGATTTGAATATATCCTTGACATAAGCAAATATTTTATTTATAATAAAGAACAGAGAACGATCAAATTACAAAAATCCAATAGGATGGTGATATTATGGAGTACGGTTTTTCAATAATAATGTTCTGTTTTTCAGGAGCTATTCTGCTCTATGCAGGTATAATGGCGGCAACAAAGGACATAAATATGCTCTATTGGCGGCACAGACATTCCGCTAAAATGCATGATAAAAAGGCTTACGCCGTAATGGTGGCAAAGATACTTGCGCTGACTGCTTCCGCGCCATTTATAGGCGCGCTTGTCGGGCTGCTGTCGCCCCTGATCGGCGGCATAGTCCTCGTCATTGCTCTCATAGCAAGTATATGGCTCGGTGTTAAGCTGTTTTACTACGAGGCTTGAGCTGCATTTTCAATTGTCGTAAATTGAAAAAGAAAAATTTTTAAACCTCTCGAAAAATCAGCACAATTATGGTAAAATATTATAATCGGGTTGAGCCTATCAAATGGTTTTGACAAAACGCACAGCAAACCGGTGCTGCCGGAATTGAAAGATAAATTTCAGTTTGTCGGACTCCCTCCGTCAGCCCTTACGGGCTGTCACCTTTTAGCTACGGCGTTTGTCTGGTCGGACGCAAGCGTCCTGCTCGACCTGGCATCCTGGTTGCTTCGCAACACGCCTACGAAACGCAAGCGTTTCGTTTACCTCAAGAGGGAGGCAAGAATGTGTGTGGTAGCCCGATACACTTGGCTCCCTCTATGAGGGAGCTGTCGCGCCGACAGGCGTGACTGAGGGAGTTAAACTGAAAATATTACTTTTTCACTAAAATTCATTCATCCAAAAACCACATAAAAATAAAAAAAAGTATTGACAAACAATTATATTTCTGCTATAATATCTATTGTTGTCAATCACGGAGAGATGTCTGAGTGGTTGAAAGAGCCGGTCTTGATAACCGGTGACGGTTCCGCCGTCCGCGGGTTCGAATCCCGCTCTCTCCTCCAATTTTTTTCTTAATAGCAGAGTGCTGCATACAGTGTAGAACGCTTATGAAAAGGCGGCGGTCTTACACAAAGCTGTATGCAATTTTAATGGAGAAGTACTCAAGAGGCCGAAGAGGCGCCCCTGCTAAGGGTGTAGGTCGGGTGACCGGCGCGAGGGTTCAAATCCCTCCTTCTCCGCCAATATTTTCCGGTCAGGAAAGTAGCAGAATAGTATGAATCGTATGGATTCATGCTATTTTTGTATTAGTTTTCCGTAATCTGATTGAGGATAGCTCAGGCAAGAATAAAAATAATGCCTGACGGGGTTGGGGGCTGCGGCAGCCACAGATTATGTCTAAAACCGCTATTTTTCCTCGTTTGTTAGCGACGTAACCCCGCCAAACGAGCAATTTCTTATAAAGAACAAAGCGCCGGAGCGCATCAACACCCCCTGCCCCCTCAATCTTGAGACCAGATAATAAAAGTCAAGAGCTAAAAT
>JAFRDB010000124.1 GCA_017404065.1 Clostridia bacterium | reverse complement strand
GTAAATTAGCGGTTTTAGATGTAATCTACCTATGCCGCAGCCCCCAACCCGTCACGGCTCCTCTCGTAGCCGCGCCACCCTGCCCCAGGGCAGGGACAGCAGAGCCGCACCGCAAACATCAGTCCGATAAACTGAAATTTACGATTCTATTCACAAAAACCCGCTCATTCATAAAACAGGCTTTAAGGAGAAATTTTTCGCTAAAAATGCATTGACAGTTTTGCGAATTTGTTATATAATAATAAAATCTATAGCTATGCATTTAATGCGAAAGGATTTAGTGATCATTAATATGAAAATACTGTTCATGGGAACGCCTGACTTTGCATCGGCTGTGCTGCGAAGGCTTGCCGATACGGGGCACGAGATAGTCGGCGCGGTATCGCAGCCGGATAAGCCTAAGGGACGCGGACATAAGCTTATGCCGACGGATGTGAAAAAGACCGCGCAGGAGCTGGGTATTCCGGTATACCAGCCCGAGACGCTTAAGGGCGGCGCGTTTTTAGGCACCTTAGACGAGCTTGCGCCGGATATGATAATCGTCGCGGCATACGGAAGGATACTGCCGGGGTATATAATCGACTATCCGCGGCTGGGCTGTGTCAATGTGCACGCATCGCTCCTGCCGAAATACCGCGGCGCTGCGCCGATCCAGTGGTCGGTCATTAACGGCGAGGAGAAAACAGGCGTAACGATAATGCGAATGGATCGCGGGCTCGATACGGGCGATATAATAACAATGGCGGAAACGAGGATAGGCGAGTACGAAACAGCCGGCGAGCTGTTCGATCGGCTTGCCGTTATGGGCGCGGAGCTGCTTGCCGGAACGATAGAAGCGATAGCAGACGGAACAGCGAAGTACAAAAAGCAGGATGACGCGCTCTCCACCTACGCGCCGATGATCTCGCGCGAAACGGCGCAAATAGACTGGACGGGATCGGCATCGGAGATATCGAAGCATATCTGCGGGATGAACCCGTTCCCGGGCGCGGAGACTACGTATGACGGCGCGCCGCTGAAGATCTATGAGGCGGAAAAGACGGACGCAGAGGGCAAGCCGGGCGAGGTGCTTGGCATAGTGAAGAACAAAGGCTTGCTCGTAGCCTGCGGCGAGGGCGGACTGTATCTTAAATCAGTCCGGTTTGCCGGAGCGAAAAGGATGAACGCCGAGGACTACGCGCGCGGACACGAAATAAAGAAAGGAATAATATTATGTTAACTGTACTTGCAACATCAGGCTATTACGGCGGCTACGGCGGTATGGGCTACGGCTGGTTCGACCCGACCTATATGCTCGTTATAATCGGACTTGTGATAACGCTTATCGCGTCCGCGAATATTAAAAGCACCTTTGCGAAATACGACAAGGTCCCGTCACGCAGGGGCATAACCGGCGCAGAGTGCGCGAGAAGGATACTTGACGCGAACGGACTGCAAAGCATCCGTATCGAGCATGTCTCAGGAAGTCTCTCGGATCATTTCAGTCCGAAGGAGGGGGTTATCCGTCTCTCGGATTCGACGTATAATTCCACCTCCATAGCGGCTCTCGGAGTCGCGGCGCACGAGTGCGGACACGCGGTGCAGCATCAGGTAGGGTATGTGCCGATAAAGATAAGAAACGGCATAGTGCCGTTTGTAAATATATGCAGCCATGCGGCGATACCGATAATATTCATCGGCATCCTGCTTTCGATGACCGGACTTTCGATGCTCGGCGTAGTTCTGTACTGCGGCGTGTTCGCGTTCCAGCTGATAACGATACCGACCGAGACGAACGCGAGCGCAAGGGCGATGCAGACGCTTGAAAGCATGGCGCTTTTGGACGAGGATGAGCTTAAGGGCACGCGGAAGGTGCTTACGGCAGCGGCGCTCACTTATTTTGCGTCTGCCGCGGCGACGGCGCTGCAAATACTGAGGCTGCTTCTGATCGTGGTCGGCAACGGCAACAGGAACAGCAGAAGATGATATCCGCAAGGGAGGCGGCGCTAAAGACGCTTACCGAGGTTTTTTATAAGGATGCGTTCTCAAGCCTTGCCTTAAAGGAGCGGCTTAAAAGGAACAGCGATATGCCGCAAAGCGAAAAGGCGCTGCTCACAACTCTCGTTTACGGCGTTATATCGCGGCATTTTACGCTGAGATATATTATAGAGAGGTACTCAAGGCAAAGGCCCGATAGGATAGATAAGCAGATACTTATTATTCTGGAGCTTGGTCTGTATCAGCTTCTTTATACCGACAGGATACCCGACAGCGCGGCGGTCAACGAGAGCGTAAAGCTCGCGAAAAAGCGTAACCGCGGCGCGAGCGGATTCGTGAACGCGGTCCTGCGTTCGTTCATCCGTGACGGAAAGAGGATAGACTATCCGAAGGATGAGATAGAGCGGCTCGGCATAGAGCATTCCTACAGTCCTGAAATGACACGGCTGTTTGTGGAGCAGTTCGGCGATCGCGCCGGAAGCGTTATGGCGGCGCTGAACGAGCCGCCTAAGCTTACGCTGAGGGCAAATATAATGAAGCTTAGCGCGGCGGAGCTTGCACAAAGACTGGACGTAAAGATAGAGCTGCTTGGCGGCGCACTGCTTGCGGCAGAGGGGTTTGATGTCGGCTCATCGGAGCTGTATAAGAGCGGAATGTTCAGCGTGCAGGACGCGGCGGCGTATAACACAGCGATAGCGCTCGACCCGCAGCCGGACGAGCTTATCATAGATATGTGCTCCGCGCCGGGCGGAAAGGCGGCGCATATTGCCGAGCTTACGGGAGATATGGCGCGCGTGATCGCCTGCGATATCTATGAGCATAAGATAAGGCTTATAGAGGACACCGCAAGGCGGCTCGGACTGAGCTCGATAGAGGCAAGGCTGATGGACGGCACAAGGACCGATGCGGCTCTTGTCGGCGCGGCGGACAGGGTGCTGTGCGACGTGCCCTGCTCGGGACTTGGCATAATACGGCGCAAGCCCGATATAAAGCTCGGAAGGATCGATATATCGGCTCTTCCGGCATTGCAGAGCGCGATACTCAAAAACGGCGCGAACTATGTCAGAACGGGCGGTATATTGGTGTATTCGACCTGTACCTTAAACCGCGCCGAGAATGAGGGCGTGACAGAGGCGCTGCTTAAAGGCGGCGGGTTCAGAAAACTGTATGAGAAAACATATATGCCCGATACCGACGGTACGGACGGGTTTTATATCTGCAAAATGGAAAAGCTATGATTGATCTGAAGGACTTTGAATATAACGAGCTGGAGGAGTATCTGACGGGGCTGGGCGAAAAGAAGTACCGCGCCGCGCAGGTTTTCAAATGGCTGCATGAGGGCGCGGAGAGCTATGACGATATGACGGATATATCCAAGGCGCTGCGTGCAAGGCTCGGTGCGGAAACATACATTTCAACGCTTGCGGTGGAGAAAAAGCTTGTTTCGGCGCTTGACGGGACTGTAAAATATCTGTTCCGCCTGCCGGACGGAAACTCTATAGAGAGCGTTGTCATGCGGTATATGCACGGACTTACTATATGTATATCCTCGCAGATCGGCTGCCGTATGGGCTGCCGGTTCTGCGCCTCGACCATAGGCGGACTCTACCGCTCGCTGACAGCGGGCGAGATACTCAACCAGGTGATATTTGCCGAAAAGGATATGGGTGAGGGGATATCGAATATCGTGCTAATGGGCATCGGCGAGCCGCTCGATAACTATGACAATGTGGTTAAGTTTCTCCATAACATAAACCACGAAAAGGGCAGGAACATCGGCTACAGGCATATTACCGTATCCACCTGCGGCATAGTGCCGCGGATATATGACTTAGCTGACGAGGGACTGCCGATAACGCTCACCATCTCGCTGCACGCTGCCAATGACAGGCTGCGCAGCTCAATAATGCCGGTGAACAATAAATATAAGCTGTCGGAGCTAATACCGGCGTGCAAATATTATGTAAACAAAACAGGGCGAAGGCTAAGCTTTGAATATTCGCTCATAAAGGGAGTCAACGACAGCGCGGCGGACGCAAGGGAGCTTGCGGCGCTTGTAAAGCCGCTTGCGGCGCACGTTAACCTCATACCGGTAAATAAGGTTGAGGAGCGCGGCTACCGTCACGGGAGCCGGACAGAGATAAATGCGTTCCGAGATAGGCTGACCGCTGCCGGAGTCAACGCAACCTTAAGGCGCGAGCTTGGCTCTGATATAGCCGCGTCATGCGGACAACTGAGGAAGAAAACCATAGAGGGGAGGAATGCCGAATGAGAATAGAAGCCGGAACGGATGTAGGTCTGGTTCGAAAAATAAACGAGGACAGCTATGACGTATACGAATGCGGCGACTATGCTTATGCGGTTGTGGCAGACGGCATGGGCGGACATCTTGCCGGTGAGGTGGCAAGCGCCATGGCGGTAGAAAAGATCCGCGAGTACATCATAAAAAATATGACGCCGGAGCTGGACAGGTTTCAGGCAAAGGAGGTGCTGCGCTCTGCGTTTCGCTACGCCAACAGCGAGATCTTTGAATTTTCAAAGAGCAGCGAGAGCGTGATGGGTATGGGAACTACGACCACGCTTGTTATGCTGCGCGGCGGCTGGCTTATATACGCGCATGTGGGCGATTCGCGGGCATATACCGTGGGTAAGGATATTAAGCAGATCACGCGCGACCATTCATACGTCCAGGAGCTTGTTAAGCTCGGTATGATAACTCCGGAGGAGGCGCGGGTACATCCGAACCGTAATCAGATAACCCGCGCTATGGGCGTAGAGCCTGTGGTGCGCGTGGATTCGGGACTGCAAAGATATACGGGGCGGCTTGTGCTGATATGCAGTGACGGGCTGTTCGGTGAGCTTGAGGACAGAGAGATAAAGGATATTGTAACGGATCAGGAGCCGGCGGACGCTGTAAGGGAGCTTATAGAGCTTGCAAAGGAGCGCGGCGGCAGGGATAACATTACCGCAGTTATAATCGACGGCAGAGTGAATGCGAAAGAAAAAAAGGACGCGAAACGAAAAGGGTCGAAAGGAGATAACGAGTGATGGAAAACATTGAAAATCTTGTAGGCTCTGTTCTCGGAGGAAGATACGAGATCTCGGAAAAGATAGGAACAGGCGGCATGGCAGTTGTATATAAGGCGCATGATAATGTGCTTGACCGCGATGTCGCAATAAAGATACTCAGAGAAGCGTTCGAGGCGGAAAGCACGGTAGTGACAAACTTTATAAAGGAGGCGCGGTCAAGCGCAAGTCTTGTGCATCCGAATGTGGTTTCGGTATATGACGTTTGCGACACGGACGGGCTGAATTATATGGTAATGGAGCTTGTGCCGGGCGAAACGCTCAAGCAATATATAAAGGATCATCCGCGTCTGCCGTGGCAGGAGGCGTGCGATTACGCGATACAGATAGGTCAGGGAATAGGCGCGGCGCACGCGCGGGGGATCATACACCGCGATATAAAGCCGCAGAACATAATAATGGCGCCCGGAAACATCCTTAAGGTAACGGACTTCGGCATAGCCAAGGCTATGGAGAGCGAAAAGTCGGTTGCCGGCGGAACCGCCATGGGCAGCGTGCACTATATCTCACCTGAGCAGGCAAAGGGAGGCTATACCGACTTCCGCTCGGATATATATTCGCTCGGCATTGTGCTGTATGAGATGCTTGCGGGACGCGTACCATTTGACGGTGATACGCCTATGTCGGTAGCGCTCATGCATATAGAGGAAACACCGATCAGCGTTAAGTGCGTTAATATAGACGTGCCCGCAGACCTTGATTATGTGACGATGAAGGCTATGAGCCGTGATCCGGCGGATCGTTATCAGACCATAAACGAGCTGCTCGATGATCTGCGCGCGGTGCTTGCGGATGAAAACCTTCCGTCACGGGAGGAAAAGACGGTGCCGCCGCCGGAGGAGGATGACGATACCGAAGGCACGGATACCGGGGCGCCATACGATATAAAGGGGCGCGGCAGGAGTACGCGCGTCAAGGAAAACGTAAAGAAAGAGATAAGGAAAAAGAATGCGGAGCGTAATGCGGTCATACTTGCGGTATCGACAATGGCGGCGATCGTGCTTATCGCTATAGGACTTTTGATGTTCTTCTTCAAGCCGTTTTCAAAAACCATACCGGATCTTGCGGGGATGAGCGTTTCAGAAGCTAAGGAAGCGGCGAACAGCAAGGGCTACAGGATAAGTGATGAGGTCGAGTATGCGGTATCAGACAGCGTTCCGGAGGATAAGGTCGCGGCGCAGTGGCCCAAGGCCGGCACGGAGGCATCGCATGTTGAGCAGATAAAGCTTGTAGTATCGCTCGGTGCGTCCGGCGGAGATATAGCTGTGCCTGATGTTGAGGGTATAAACATAGACGATGCTATAGCGGCAGTGTCGGAGCTGGGGCTGAAATACAGGCTCGTCAACGAGTATCGTGACGATGTTGAGCAGGGAAATGTAATAAGGCAGACTCCCTCGGCGGGCACACACCTGAACGCGGAGGATTATGTAACGATACATTTCTGCATCGGTACAGGCACCGGCAGCGAAAGCGAGGGCGATACGGTCGTTCCGTCAGTGCTCGGCAAGACTATAGAGGAAGCGGAGGCGGCTCTGTCCGAAGCGGGACTTACGCTCGGCTCGGTATCGAACCGCACATTTTCAAGACCGGCAGGAACGATAATAAACCAGAGTCCGGCATCGGGAACGCAGGTGAAGACCGGAGCGCCTATATCCATCGTTATCTCGCGCGGAAGCGATGAGGAAAGCGCGGACTCGGAACCTAAGGGCGCATTTAACGAAAAAATAGTTGCCACAGATACAAGCGGCGGGGTACAGACGACCGGGCACCAATACACCGTAAAGATCCCGCAGGATGCGGCAAGCGACAAGGTCAACGTGCAGGTCGTAGCAAACGGTGTGACAATACATAACGCAATACATGATAAGAGCGAGGAACAGGTGGCTATAGACATCGATATAGAGGGAACGGTAAGCATACAGGTGTATATTGACGGAGCGAAGATAAGCGATAAGCTGGTAACATTCTGATGAAGGGCAAAATATATAAGGGAATCGGCGGTTTTTACTATGTAAAGACCGATGACGACGGCGTAGTGGAATGCCGCGCGAGGGGCAGGTTCCGCAAGGAGCGTATAGTTCCGATGATAGGCGACGATGTGGAGATAGAGGTAAAGAACGGCAAGGGGTACGTTTGCGAGATATACCCGCGCCGATCTAAGCTCATAAGACCTGCCGTAGCGAATATAGACGCTGTCGTTGTCGTGGCGGCGGCAAAGAGCCCCGATCCCAACACGGCGGTAATAGACAGGATGCTTGTAAACGCGGAGATAAACGGCATTGAGCCTCTGGTGTGCATAAATAAGAGTGACCTTGCAAACGCGACAGAGCTTGCGGAGCTTTATACGCGCGTGGGCTACAAAACGGCTGTGGTGAGCGCGGAGACGGGTGACGGGCTGGACGAGCTGCTCGGACTGATACGCGGCAAAACAGCCGCGTTTGCCGGCGTGAGCGGTGTGGGCAAATCAAGCCTGCTGACGCTTATAACCGGACAGGGGCTTGAGACCGGCGCGGTGTCGGACAAGATAAGCCGCGGCAGGCACACAACGCGCCATGTTGAGCTTTTCGCAATGTCTGACGGAGGATTTGTGCTCGATACGCCCGGATTCTCGTCGATAGAGCCGGAGGAGATCGCGGCGAGGGAGCTTGCCGAATGCTTTCCGGAAATGCGCCGGCTTGAGGGGCGGTGCAGATTTCGCGGCTGCGCGCATATAGGCGAACCGGACTGCGCTGTTAAGGAGGCCGTATCGGACGGGCGGATAGCGGAGTCGAGATATGAGACATACAGAGAGCTTTATGAATTTCAAAGGAGTAGAACGGAATGGAAATAATACTTTCACCATCGATTTTAGCGGCGGACTTTGCCGCGCTCGGCGAAGATATAAAAGAGGCGGAGGCAGCGGGTGCAGACTGGCTGCATTTAGATGTAATGGACGGAGTGTTCGTGCCTAACTTCAGCTTTGGGTTCCCTGTGATAAAATCGCTCAGGAAATGGACAAAGCTGATATTTGACGTACACCTGATGATAACCAAGCCTGAAAAATATATAGAGCGGTTTATCAGCTCAGGAGCGGACAGCATAACCTTTCATGCAGAGGCGACGGAGGATATAGCGGGATGTATAGACCTTATTAAAAAACACGGAGCCCGCGCGGGGCTTGCCATACGTCCGGACACGCCTTTAGATGTGGTGCTGCCGTATCTGCCTGAGCTTGACATGGTACTGTGCATGACGGTGGAGCCGGGCTACGGCGGACAGAAGTATTTAGAACGCGTAAATAAAAAGATACGCGCGCTCCGCGATATCGTCGGCGAGGATTATTTGATAGAGATCGACGGCGGAGTAAACGCTGAGAACATAAAAATGCCGATCGAGGCGGGCGCAAACGTTATCGTTGCCGGCAGCGCAGCGTTCGGTGAAGATATAACTAAAAACATCAAGGAGCTGAAAAGATGCGCGCGGTTATAATCGGCAACGGCTGTATCTATGCTCCGGAAAAGGTAAAATCGCGGCTTTTGGCAGGCGATTTTATCATTTGCGCGGATGCGGCAAAAAACACCGCGGCGCTTGGTGTTAAGCCGGATGTCGCGATAGGTGATTTTGATTCGTCCGCGCCGCCCGCGGGTGCGGAGGTCATCGCGTTCCCGGCAAAAAAAGACTACACCGACGGTGAGCTTGCGCTCGCGTATGCCGCGGAGCGCGGCTTTGACGAGATACTTCTTCTCGGCATGACGGGCGGGAGGAGGATAGATCATCTGCTCTCGAATATACTTATGCTCACGCGCTATCCGGGCGCATACATGGCGGATGAGACAAACGAGCTTTATATCCTGCGCGACACTCTGGAGCTTTCCGGCAGACGGGGGATGACGCTTTCTGTGATCCCTATAGGCGGCAGTCTTTACGGAGTGAGCGCAAGGGGGCTTGAATGGGAGCTTAACGACGCTGTTCTTGAGTTTGGCAAAAGCCTTGGTATAAGCAATGTCATAACCGCGGATAAATGCGTGATAAGTGCGGAACGGGGTATGGCGGCAATAATTATAAACAACGGAGAATAAGTTTGGATAAAATCGCTCATCTCGCACGCCTGCCCTCACTCGCGTATAAACTGTTCAGCACTTTTGACTTTGTCAAAAGTCAGCCTGACGGCTGCCCGCCCATCTTGGCGGTGCTAACAGACTCGCTCGGTTAGACGC
>JAFRDB010000016.1 GCA_017404065.1 Clostridia bacterium | reverse complement strand
CTGTTCCATAACAAAACAGCGGTGTTATGCGCTTTTTGTGAAAATAAACTCTACCGTACCAACGTACGCCGACGAGTTCATTTTCGCAAAATCTGCCTCGATTTTCGGCAGTCTGCCAGCGTGTAGACAATTTGTCTACACACTGAAACGGAGCGATGAAGCTCCGTTTGTTTTTTTTAATCTGTCTATGGACAAAAGCATATATTTATGCTATAATATAATTGTGGAAATATGCAACAAAGAGAGGTGACAGCGTTTGCTGTTAAAGAGACTTGAGCTTGTAGGCTTTAAATCGTTTGCGGATAAGACGGTATTGGATTTTGCCGAAGGCTCCTGCGGCGTAGTCGGACCCAACGGAAGCGGAAAGAGTAATATTTCCGATGCCATACGCTGGGTAATAGGCGAGACCAGCGCAAAATCATTGCGCGGATCAAATATGCAGGATGTTATCTTTGCCGGCACGGAAAACCGCAAGGGGCTCAACTATGCGGAGGTTAGTCTGATCCTTGACAACTCCGGACATGAATTTAATGTCGATTATGAAGAAATAAAGGTAACGCGCCGGCTGTTCCGCAGCGGCGAGAGTGAGTATAAGATCAATGACGCGATATGCAGACTTAAGGATGTTCATGAGCTGTTCATGGATACCGGTCTCGGACGCGACGGATATTCGATAATAGGACAGGGCAGCGTATCGCAGATACTTTCAACCAAGGCTGAGGACAGGCGCAGCCTTTTTGAGGAGGCAGCGGGTGTTTCCAAATATAAATATAAAAAGGAAGAGGCGGCGAGGAAGCTTGCAAAGACTGACGAAAATCTTGTCCGTATAACTGATATACTTACAGAGCTGGAGGGTCAGATCGGACCGCTTTCAAGACAGTCTGAAAAGGCGAGAAAGTATCTTGACATATATGGCGATATGAAGCAGCTTGATATAGATCTCAGCATGATCGGGCTTGACAGAAACCGCGAGGAGATGAAGGCGGCCAATAAGCTTTTTGACGATGTGTCAAAGGAGCTTGATGATGTGCAGTCGCGTGAAACGGAAAATGAGCAGCTTATCAGCGCGCTCTATAATGAGTCCAGACAGGCGGACGAGGAAAAGACGGAGGTAAATGCGCGGCTTATAGAGAATGAGGCGCGGATATCATCGGCAAAGAATGACATAGTACTTTTCCGTAACAATATAAAGAATAATGCAAAGCTTGCCGAACGTTACAGTGATGAGATCGCTGCGATAAACAAGAGCAATGCCGACCGTACCGAGCTAATACGCCTGACAGAGGCTGAAAACGAGAAAAAGCGTGCCGAGAAGGAGGAGCTTGATGCCAAAGCAGAGGCGCTTCGCGGCGAGGCGGCTGCTATGGACGCGGCGATGGGCGAGACGGATGAAAAGCTCACCCAAAAGCGCGAGGAGATATTTAAACGTGAGACAGAGATATCGCGAGAGCAGGAGCATGTGAGCGGCATCGAGGCGCTTCGCGCCGCGCATCTGGAACGACGCAACGCCCTGGAAGCGGAGATCGAGAATTTTACCGAGGATATGAAAAACACCGGTGATCAACTCCGTGAGACCGAGGACAAGATATCCGGGATAAGAAAAAAGCTCAGCGGTCTCACAGAGACCGTAGACGGACTCAATGTAAGCCGGAGTGAGGCGGAACAACGCCTTGCGGCTCTTGGCACGGACATCTCGGCAAAAGAGGTAGAGCTCAGCACAAAGTCATCAAAGAAACGTATGCTTGAAGGGCTTGAAAATGAGTATGCGGGGTATGCAAAGAGTGTAAAAGCTGTTCTTACCGCGCCTGAACTGAAACGGTATGCATTATATGGTACCGTTGCGGGGCTTACAGAGGTGTCAAAGGAATATGCGCTTGCGATAGAGACCGCGCTTGGCGGGGCATTGCAGAATATTATAACCGAAAGCGAGGAGGATGCAAAGCAGGCAATAGCATATCTGCGCCGCACCAGCGCCGGACGAGCGACCTTCCTGCCTATATCCTCAGTGCGCGGAAGAACACTGGATAATTTGAACGCCGTTTCCAAATGTGACGGATACCTCGGCATAGCGGCGGAGCTTATAAAATTCGAAAAGAGATACAGCGGTATATTCGCATCTCTTCTCGGCAGAGTTGTCGTTGTGGATAACATCGACAATGCCATTGCGATGAGCCGGAAATTCGGATATAAATTCAAGGTCGTTACACTTGCGGGAGATGTGCTTAACGCAGGCGGAGCGATGAGCGGCGGCGCGGTGACGTCTCGGAGCGGATTTCTTTCGCGTGCGGCGGAGATAAAGTCGCTCGGCGCAGAAATATCCGCGCTGAGCCGGGACATAAAAGGACTTAATGAGAGCCGTGAGACTGCGGAAAATGACCTTAAGCTCGCGGAAGGTCAGCTTGAGACCTTTGTTCCGCTCGTGCGTGAATACGAGGATGAGATATTAAGACTTGAAAACACTTCCGGACTGCTTCGTGAAACGCTTGACAGGAGTGACAGGAGCGGATTTGAGGCGGAGCTGAAGGAGCTGTCAAAGAAGCTTACGGAAACAGCTGATGAGGCGGCAAAGATCATTGCGCATATATCATCCCTTCAGTCAAAGAACAAGGTTACTGAAGCTGAGATGGAGGTCATCGGCGAGACCCGCGCGGCGCAGGAAGAAAAACGCGGCGGGCTTATGGCGGAGGCTGATGCCGCGGCTGCAAGGATCGCGGAGCTTGATCGGGATATTGCCGTTGCGGAAAGCGAGATAAAGGCTGCTTATGAGGAGATAGCAAAAAGCGCGGACGAGATAGAGTCAAAGCGTGCCGAGATAGAGGACGCAAAAAAATCAAGCGGAGAGCTTACGGAGCGGATCTACGAAAAGCAAAATGCAGCTGAGGAGGCAACGGCATTAAGTGAGCAGATAAGGAAGCGGCTTGAGGATATAGACAAGAGAAAAGCAGATATAACCGCGCGTATGGAGCAGCAGAGAACTGACGGCAAGGACATAACCGACAGGATAATAAATCTTGAAAAGGAGCGTACACGCGCCGATAACAAGCGTATGCGGCTCGATAATGACTATGACCTCATAATAAATAGGCTGTGGGATGATTATGAGCTTGGGTTTGAGTCCGTGCGGGAGCAGGCTAAGCCGGTTGAGGATTTAAAGACAGCCGGAGAGCGGCTTGCGGAGCTCAAAAAGAAGATAAAATCGCTCGGTAACGTAAACATGGATGCTATCGAGGAATATAAGGCGGTCAAGGAGAGGTTTGAGTTCATGACCGGACAGAAGGACGATCTTGAAGCGTCAAAGAAAAATCTTGAGAAGCTCATAAGCTCAATGGAGGAGCTTATGCTTGAACACTTCGGTGAGCAATTCAGCGAGATCAACAAGGCATTCAGCGACGTGTTCCGGGAGCTGTTCGGCGGAGGACGCGGCAGACTGTATCTGTCGGATCCGGATAATATGCTCACAAGCGGCGTTGAAATAGAAGTCCAGCTGCCGGGCAAGGGTATGCAGAACCTTAATCTGTACTCGGGCGGAGAGAAGTCATTTATAGCGATAGCGCTGCTGTTCGCGATACTGCGCGTTAAGCCGACACCGTTCTGTATTCTTGACGAGATCGATGCGGCGCTCGATGATGTTAACGTGTCGCGGTTTGCTACATACCTAAAGAATTACACCGACCGCACACAGTTTATCGTTATAACGCACCGACGCGGAACCATGGAGGCGGCGAGCGTGCTGTACGGCGTAACGATGCAGGAATCGGGCGTGTCGAAGCTGCTTTCGCTGAACATAGATGAAGTCGCGGATGATATGGTAGAATAAGGAGAAAAAGAATGGGATTATTTGATAAACTTAAGGCTGGTCTGAAAAAGACATCGGATGCGATCTCGGAAAGAGTGAATGAGGTTTTCTCCGCCTTTGTGCAGGTGGATGAGGAGCTGTTCGAGAGTCTGGAAGAAGCGCTCATAATGGCAGATCTCGGTATGGATACCGCGGTTTCGCTTATTGACGAGCTGCGTGATAGGGTAAAGGCAAAGAGGATAGAGGACGGACGTGAGGTAAAGCGCGAGCTGCAAAAAGTTATAGCTGACGCGATGCTTGCATCGGATTCGGAGATGCGGCTTGAAACGACCCCGTCTGTAGTGCTCGTTATAGGAGTCAACGGTGTTGGCAAGACTACGAGCATCGGCAAGCTTGCTGCATTTTATAAGGCACAGGGTAAGCGTGTTATGCTTGCCGCCGCCGACACGTTCCGTGCCGCGGCAATAGACCAGCTCAATATTTGGGCGGAACGCGTGGGCGTGGAGATAATAAAGCATCAGGAGGGTTCAGATCCCGCCGCTGTCATTTACGATGCCTGTAACGCGGCAAAGGCAAGAGGTGTGGATGTGCTTGTATGCGATACTGCAGGACGTCTGCATAATAAAAAGAACCTGATGGCGGAGCTTGAAAAGATAAGCCGCGTGATCTCACGCGAGCTTCCGGACGCTTCGAGAGAAAATCTGCTTGTGCTTGACGCTACTACCGGACAGAACGCTGTAAGTCAGGCGCAGCTGTTTTCCGAGGTATCGGATATAACCGGTATATTCCTCACAAAGCTTGACGGAACCGCCAAGGGCGGTATCGTTATCACGATCTGCGCTGATAAGGGCATCCCTGTCAAGTTCATCGGTGTCGGTGAGGGGATCAATGACCTTCAGCCTTTCGACGCGGCAGAGTTTGCAAGGGCGCTGTTTGACGATGAAAGATGATCGAATGGAAACACCGATATATACTAAGCTAAAGGAGTATCACAAAAAGAACAGAATCCCATTTGCTATGCCGGGACATAAGAACGGGCGCGGACTTGCAGCGGATCTGAAAAAATGTGATGTAACGGAGCTTGCCGCAACGGTGGATCTGCATGGGCAAAGCCCGGAGGTAACGCGGGCGAATGAGCTTTTATCAGAGCTGTACGGCTCTGATAAAAGCTTTATTATGACCGGCGGCTCAACTGAGGGTGTTCAGGCCATGCTCTCGTCTGTGCTCACGCCGGGTGATACATTACTTGCCGGGGCGGACTGCCATGTGAGTGTTATAAACACCTGCGCCTTATGCGGGTTCAGGCTAAGACTTGTTCCGATACGGTATGATGAGGAATTTTGCATACCGACGGCAAATGAGGATTTTGAGATAACGCCCGATATAAAGGCGGTGCTTATGACCTCGCCAAATTATTACGGCATCGCAAAGGATATTAAGGGCATAGCAGAAAAATGCCATGCTGCGGGTGTGCCGCTGCTTGTTGACGAGGCGCATGGGGCACATTTTGGTTCTCCTATGTTTTCCGGATTGGGTGACTTCCCGAAATCTGCCGTTCGCTATGCCGATATGGTGTGCCAGAGCGCACATAAAACACTCAACGCTCTCACCGGTGCGGCATATTTGCATATAAAAGAGGGTTTGATTGACATAAAACGCGTAAAACGTGCGCTTGCGTCGTTCGGCACATCAAGTCCGTCATACCCGATAGCGGCATCGGCGGACATAGCGAGGGCGGAGCTTGAATATTCCGATTACGGAGCTATAATAGAAAAATGTGTTGATCTGGAGTTTGATCTGGAGAAGCTGGATATAAAAGTACTTGAAAATGATGACATAACACGCGTGGTTATTGGCTTTAGTGAATATGAGCTTACCGGCTTTGAGGTCGCAAGGCGACTTTCTGATAAGTATGGCATAGATGTTGAGATGGCTGATATGAATAATATCGTGCTTATCGCAACGCCGTGGAACAAAGCGCTGGATTTTGCGAAGCTGACAAAGGCACTTGGAGAGATTGTCGGAGGCGCAGAAAAAAGAAGCCGCAGACCGATGATTTTACCGCCGCCTGTGACAGACACTGTCGTATCACCATCATGCGGATGGTACGCTGAAACGGAGCTTGTACCGCTTGAAGAAGCGACTGACAGGATTGCAGCAACGACCATAACGGCATATCCGCCGGGGACGGCGATAGTTGTAACAGGCGAGAGGATAAGGAATGAAAGCATAGAGTATATAAAAAAGCTTATTAACGCGGGAGCACAGCTCAAGGGAATAAGCGGAGATAAAGCAGAGGTCGTAAAATGGACAGGCTGATAATAGAAGCTGTAATCGATAATATAGTATACAGTAACCCTGATAATGGCTATGTTATATGCGAGGCGGACTCAAAAGAAGAGGGACAATTTTATGCTGTGGGATATATGCCCGGCATATCAGAGGGCGAGAATGCCGAGTTTACCGGCTCGTGGATCACGCATCCGGAATACGGTGAGCAGTTCAAGGTCGAGCTGTATAAGACTATCATGCCGTCGGATGAAATTTCGATGATAAAATATCTCGGCTCCGGTATGATCAAGGGTGTGCGCGAGGCTACGGCAAAAAAGCTCGTGGAGGCATTTGGCAAAGACGTGTTTGAGATAATTGCAGCGTCCCCCGAACGGCTTGCGGAGCTGAAGGGGATCAGCCGGAGCAAGGCGCAGATGATAAGTGCATCCTTCAATGAGCAGCGCGCCGTCCAGAATATAGTGATGTTTTTGCAGCAGTATAACATATCGCCTAATCTTGCGGTCAAGATACATAAGTTGTTCGGTGCGGACGCGATCGCTAAGATAAAGGAGGATCCGTATTCGCTTGCAAATCAGATAGACGGCATATCCTTCCGTAAAGCGGATAATATTGCATCGGGTATGGGTATACCGAAAAACAGTCCGAAGCGTATACGGTGCGGAGTGATGTATTTTCTGCGCGATGCCGCGTATGCAATCGGGCATGTATATATGCCGCGGGAGCTTCTTATGGAGCATACGGTGTACGAGCTGGGTGTTTCGGATGCAGAGGTACAGAATGCGGTCACGGAGCTTATTGCAGAGCGCAGTATCATGTGTGATCGTATAGATGGTGAGGACGCGTGCTACATATATAATTTTTACCATGATGAGAGCTATATTGCGCGCCGGCTGTCGATGATGGCGGCACAGTGCGGCAAATACAGTATGACAGCGCTTGCGGCGGAGGAGGCGATCGCGGAGTTTGAAAAGGAGCATGACATCCAGCTCGCGCCGGCGCAGAGCGAAGCGGTGATAACGGCGCTGTCGGGCAGATGTATGGTGCTTACCGGCGGACCCGGCACAGGGAAGACCACCACTATAAATACGATAATCAGCCTGCTGGAGGATATGAAGCTGAATATTGCTCTTGCCGCGCCGACGGGCAGGGCGGCGAAGCGTATGACGCAGATCACAGGACGCGAAGCAAAGACGATACATCGTCTGCTTGGCGCGCAGCTGCTCGGCGGGGCGCATGTGTTCAGCCATGACGAGGATGATCCGCTGACGGCGGATGTAGTTATCCTTGACGAGGTCAGTATGATAGACACGCCGCTGATGGCATCCTTTTTAAAGGCGGTAAAGCCGGGAGGACGGGTTATATTTTCCGGTGACAGCGACCAGCTTCCGTCTGTGGGGCCGGGTAATGTGCTTCACGACATAATAGAGTCCGGCGCGATACCGGTAATAAAGCTGACGCGTATATTCAGGCAGTCATCCGAGAGCCTTATAATAGTGAACGCTCACCGTATAAACCGAGGCGAGCCGCCGGAGCTGGAGGACAGAACACGCGACTTTTTCTTTATGCGGCGGAGAACGCCCGAAGCGGCCGTTGCAACAATAACGGAGCTGTATACAAAACGGCTGCCCGGCGCGTACTCGGTAGATCCTATGGCTGATATACAGGTTCTGACACCCACGAAAAAGGGATTATCCGGAACGGTTGAGCTGAATAAGCGTCTGCAGAGCGTTATCAACCCGCCGCGACAGGAGAAACGGGAGCATCAATACGGTCAGACCGTCTTCCGTGAGGGAGATAAGGTCATGCAGGTCAAGAACAATTACGATATTGAATATACATGCGCCGACGGAACGAAGGGGACGGGTATATATAACGGCGATATTGGTGTTATAGACAGTATTCATACAGAGGATAAATATATGCTTATTACCTTTGACGATGATAAGACTATAGAGTATCCGTTCACAAGCCTTGACGAGCTTGAGCTTGCATACGCGATAACTGTGCACAAGAGCCAGGGGAGCGAGTTCGGGTATGTTATAATACCGGCATGCTCGTTCATACCCATGCTCATGAGCCGCAATCTGCTGTATACGGCAGTCACACGCGCAAAGAAGATGGTTGTTATAGTGGGCAGTGAAAAAACAATAATGAACATGACAAACAACAATTCATTTTCAAAGAGATTTACGGGGCTTAAGGAGCGGCTGATAAAGATAAGAGAGCGAAGTGCAGATATTGAAGACAAGGATACAGAGAATAATTAAGCTTATATTAAAGCTTGTGTCAGGAATTATAGCGGTAGGACTGTTTTTGAGCGTGTTTTATTATATTCCGTCATTCGAACCGGAAGCGCCGGATATGATACTGCCGACGCCGGAGCCGACTTCGCCGCCGGACTATTCGGTGTTGAAAGGTAAGCTTGAGGAGCGGCTGTCACAGGAGCAGGGCGACTGGTCGCTGTATTTTTATAATTGCGATACCGGCGATGAGATATCGATAAACAGTCATCAGGTATATTCGGCAAGTCTTATAAAGCTGTTTGTTATCCAGGCGGCATATCAGAAGGTCTTAAACGGCGCGATGGCAGACGATGCCGCGCTCGAAAATCAGCTTATGAAGATGATAACCTACAGCGACAACAGCGCATGGCAGACGGTAACAAGACGTTTAGGAGGCGGGTCGTACAGTGCGGGCATGGCATACGTTACGGCGGTTGCCGCTGAAAGAGGCTTTGCCGACACGGGTCAATTTTACAAGGGCTTGCACAGGAACTATAACTTTACGTCTGTTAACGACTGCGGCGCGTATCTGCGCGGCATACTTGACGGCACTATAGTGTCCCCCGAATATTCGGAAAAAATATTGAGCTATCTCAAACAACAGCAGCATCTGCAAAAGCTGATCGCCGGAGTGCCGGAAGGGGTAGAGACTGCGAATAAGACCGGAGAGCTGGAATATAACCAGGGTGATGCGGCAATAATATTCTCTCCCGCTGCAACTTATGTGCTTGCGGTGATAGGTGATGGTCTTAACAATGCATACGGCAGAGTAGATGTGTTTGTTAAAATATCAGAAATGGTATATAACTTTGTAAATAATTAAGGGGTCATAAAAATGATAGTAGGATTAAAGAAGGCAATACTACATATAATGGATGCGAATTCGGGTATGAACATATTTTCCGATGAGCTTCTCGATGTAGAGAATGCGGAGATAAATACGTTCATAGCAAAGCATATAGAAAAGATATATGACTCTGCTTCACTTCGTCCCGCGGAATTCAAAGAAACAAGCGGTTTCCGCGCAAGGCTGGAGCAGTATAAGTCAGGACAGGCGAGCTTTGCGGAGCTGTCGCAAACAGCTGCCGAGAGACTTTATGAGGCAGAGACGGCAAGCGATGAGCCGCGTCCGGCGGATCTTATAGTAGTCGAGTTTGTAGCGGGCGAGGAAAATATAATCGGTATTCTCAAATGCGACAACAAGACAGGAATGACGCATACTGTGATCCAGGATGACGGTAAAGTGTTTAACAATATTATAAACCACTATGCCATCCTGCCGCCGATAACGCAGAAGATATCAGAAAGCGCGTTTATAAACCTTAACAGCGGCTCGGTCAGATATGCGGGACGTAAGCACAAGATAGACGGAGAGCCTGTAGATGTTATAGCCGAGCTTTTGCTTGAATGCGAGTACGAGATATCTCCGCGCGAGAGCGCTAACACGGTAAAACGAATCGCGAAAAAGGTCGCGCTTGAAAACGGAGCGGACACCATTGCGGCGCAGGCAAGGATAAAGGAATATGTCACTGAGAGCATAGAGGAAAACAATTACGAGTATGTAGATACCGGCGCGGTTGCGGATAAGGTATTTGAGGGACTCCCATCGATGCGAGATGAGTTTAAGGAGAAGCTTGAACGCGCCGGAGTTCCGGAAAGGGTAGAGGCGACGAAGTATCTGACGAAGAAAATGACAGCGGATATAAAGCTTTCGACAGATACGGGAGTAAATCTCAGTTTTCCGCCGGAATACTACAAAAATCCGGACTACATCGAAATAATAACAAACGAGGATGGCACTATTTCAATAAAGATAAATAATATAACCGAGATAATAAATAAGTAGCCGATTAAATTTAACAAGGGGTTTAGCTTGACAATTGTTTGCAAATAGGTTATAATATAAGCTCGAAGTGTTTTTTGCTTATGCAAAACGAATAAAGAGGGTTAGTATCGATATGACAAAGATTGTAGGAGTCAGATTCAAGCCAAGTGGAAAAATGTATTATTTTGATCCGCTGGACTATGAAATAAGACACGGTATGCATGTTATCGTAGAGACCAGCCGTGGCGTTGAGTACGGCGAGGTAACGATGGGCGTGAACGAGGTCAGCGACAATACTATAGTAAAGCCGCTCAAAGGCGTTATGCGCATAGCTACGGAGGAAGATACCGCAAGACATAATGAGAACAAGAAAAAGGAAAAGGAAGCATTCCGTATATGCCGTGAAAAGGTAAAAGAGCACGGACTTGATATGAAGCTCATAGATGTGGAATATTCCTTTGACGGGAGCAAAATACTTTTCTATTTTACCGCAGACGGAAGGGTGGATTTCAGAGATCTTGTAAAGGATCTTGCATCGGTTTTCCGCACGAGGATAGAGCTTAGACAGATAGGTGTCAGGGACGAGTCAAAGACGATGGGATCCGTTGGCATGTGCGGCAGAAATCTTTGCTGCTCGGAGTTTTTAAGTGAATTTGTCCCGGTCTCGGTAAGGATGGCAAAGGATCAGGGGCTTGCGCTCAATCCGACAAAGATCTCCGGCGTATGCGGCAGGCTGATGTGCTGTCTTAAATACGAGCAGGATAACTATGAAGCGCTGATGAAGGAGTATCCTAAAAACGGCGAGGAGGTCAACACTCCGGATGGCAAGGGCAAGGTCGTAAGCTCTGCTCTTCTTCGAGGCAAGGTAAAGGTAAGGTTTGACAGCGAAGATTCAACATCGCAAAAGGAATATGACATTACAGAGATAAACGGTAATTCAAAGCCGGAGCCGGAGCAGATGTTATCCGAGATGCTTGATGCGGAAAAGCCAAAAAGGAAACGGCAGCGAAGACGCATGAAGACAGAAAAAACGGCAGAGCCGGCACCCGATAAGCCGCAAGCAGAGCCGGAAAAGGATAAGAAAGCCGTGCAGCTGAAGCAGAAAAACAGGAGATTTAGTCGCGGCAGAGGCGGAAAGAGAAAGACAGGGAACCAAAAGAATAGTAGTCAACAAACAGAGTTACCGTAAGCGAACAAAGATTACCTCTAAATATGGAAATCGGCTCTTGCAATTTTCGTATGTGTGTGATATAATACTATTAAGACAGAGGTCTGGGAATTTACGTATTAATATCACAGGAGGTAACTATTATGGCTTACAAAATTGATGCTGATGCCTGCATCAGCTGCGGTGCATGTGCAGCTGAGTGTCCGGTAAGCGCTATTTCAGAAGGTGATGCTGCATACGTTATTGATGCAGACACTTGTATAGAGTGCGGCGCATGTGAGGGTGTATGCCCGGTAGGTGCACCGGCAGCAGAATGATTTAATGATAGAGCGGGGCGGCATTGATGATCCGAAAGGATTTCAATACCGCCCTATTCTTTTTTCTAAAGTAAATATAAACGAAGGAAGCAGTGATCCAATGAAAAGACTGAGCCTTATATTATGTGCGATCCTCGCCGTGTCGGTAATATCCGGCTGCGGTGATGTTGTCGTGCAAAAAGAAGCAAGCAGGCGCGCTTCGACCGGTGAAAGCTGGACGATTATGATGTATATGTGCGGATCAACACTTGAAGAGAACGATGGGATCGCAGGTGAAGTGCTGAGATCTCTTCCGTGTGATCTGCCGCAGAATGTCAATGTCTTGGTTGAGACCGGCGGCTGCCGTGACTGGAGCATAGATGATGTAGATAACGAATATCCTCAGTATTATATCGTTCAGAAAAACGGACTCAGGCTTGCGAACCAGGTATCTCCCGCCAGCATGGGCGAAAGCTCAACGCTTTCGAATTTTATAAAATGGTCGGCGGAAAGCTATCCGGCAGATCATTATATGGCTATTATCTGGGATCACGGCGGAGGACCCTTGGGCGGTGTGGCGTATGATTCAAACTATGGTTATGACAGCCTTTCTGTCAGAGAGTTAAGGTCAGCGTTCGGCAGCTCAGGAATATATATGGATCTGATCGTCTTCGATGCAAGCCTTACCGCAACTATAGATATGGCGGCGGCAGTTTCAATGTATGCCGATTATATGGTAGCGTCTGAGGGTGTAATGCCCATGTCCGGCTGGGATTATGAAGACCTGTTCTGTACTGTTTCGGACAACCCGAATTCCACAGGGCTTCAGATAGGTCAGGAGATGTGTATTGCCGCTGCGGAAAAAGCATCAGAAAAGGAAGCGGAGCTTATGTCGCTTGCTGTGGTCGATCTTTCCAAGGAAACCATGCTCTCGCTCGCGTTTGACGGCGTGGCGCAAACTCTTGCGGACGCTACCGGAACAGCAATGACTCTTGGCACGCTCAGAACCGCGCTCAGCGGGCTTGAGCCAATAGGTGCGAACACTCAATGGGAGGGCTATTCCAATATTGCGGACATAGGAGAGCTTACAAGCGCGCTGGAGGGGGACTTTGGCAGTCCGGTGACAAATCTGAAAAATGCGCTAAGCGAAGCTGTGGTATGCAAATACACCGGCAAGGTGCGTTCGGGAATGGGAGGCCTCGGCTTTTGGTATCCGTTTCACCGTGATGGCGCGGAAATAGCGAAGTACAGAGATATTTCGGGTAGCGCAAGGTATATAGAATACCTTGAAAAGACAGCTATTGACGTTGATGTGCCCGAACGTGCGGCAGACCTCGGCTCATCCGGAGCATTCCTTGAATATATGACAGCGGCGGAAACAAATACCATATCGGCAGCGGCGGACATTGAAGGTCGGCTTGTCATGGCGGCTTCGCGGCCGGAGCTGATAACATCGGCTTATGTTAATATTTATAAATATGATCCGAAGGAATCAAAATATATTTTCCTTTGCAGTGATCATAACACCGCGTATGATGAGGCGGCGGGAGGATATGTTTACTCGTTCGATGGAAAATTATCCATGATGGGCAGAACGAATGTTACAATGTATCCCGTAAGCAGGGGAGCAATGTATGATATATACTCGGTTCCGGTGATGTTTGACGGCGAGCCTGTTAACATTCGTGTTTTGAAATATGCCGAAGAGGACGGCAAATATTGCTATAATATAATCGGTATCTGGAAGGGCAATGATCCGTTTATGGGGACACCGGACAGAACGCTGACTCGTCTTAAGACCGGTGATGTCATAACGCCGCTGTATGAGGTGTTCGGTGAAAACCGATATGTTGAGGGCAGACGCGTCAGGATAGGCTTTGGCGGAATAAAGCTTGAGGAACGGAAAATACCGGATGGCGAATACGCGTTGTCGTTTGTCGCCGAGGATATTTACGGTATAAAAAAAGAGAGTAATACCGCTTCGTTAACTGTCTCGGGCGGTTCGATACATATAACAACAAACTGACAAACTTAGGTTTTGTGAAAGGAATTAATGGTCATATAAATGAGAAAGATGATAGCGATCTGGGCCGGCAAGCTTCTGTGTGTTGCCGGCAGACTGGTCGGAAAAAAGTCATCGGCAAGCCCGGGGGCATTTGCGCTGAAGATATGTCCGACTCTTGCGGATGACATAAACAAAATAGTTGCAAAAAAGGTTATCGTCACCTGCGGAACCAACGGAAAAACCACCACAAATAATCTTATGTGCTCTGCGCTTGAAGCAAAGGGGTATAAGGTGCTTTGCAACCGTCTGGGCGCGAATATGATGAGCGGTATTGCCACGACATATATCCAGGCGGCGGATGCTTTTGGCAGAGTAAGGGCAGACTATGCCTGCCTGGAGGTAGACGAGGCATATACGCCTATTGTATTCAAGCGTATAAAGCCGGATATAATGGTAATAACGAACCTGTTCCGCGATCAGCTTGACCGCTATGGAGAAATAGATATAACGGTGGACATAATAAAGCGCGCCATAAGCGAGGCGGGAAGCGTAAAGCTGGTGCTTAACGCCGATGATCCGCTATGCGTACAGTTTGGCAGAGAGCCGAACGCTAAACCGATATATTACGGCATATCAGAAAAGGTGCTCCCTCAGGTAGATGATACCAAGGAGGGACGGTTCTGCCCGCTATGCGGCGAGGAGCTTGATTTTAAATATTATCATTACAGCCAGCTCGGCAGCTTCCGCTGCGGCGCTTGCGGATACAGCCGTCCGGAGCCGGACTTTGATATCAGGAATGTATCTTTGAGATCACCTATAACCTTTGATATAAACGGAAAACACATGGAGGTCAATTATAAGGGCTTCTATAACATATATAATCTTGCGGCGGTCTACACAGCGCTCAATGCTGCGGGAGAGGATACCGCCGATTTCGGCAAGCTGCTCGAGGCGTATAAGCCGCAGATAGGCAGGATGCAGGAATTTGATCTCGGCAAGCCGGTCATACTGAGCCTTTCCAAAAACCCGGCGGGTTTCAATCAGGCGATCTCGACAGTTAACACCGACACCCGCAAAAAGGATGTAATAATAGCGATCAACGACCTTGCAAATGACGGACGTGACGTTTCATGGCTGTGGGATGTGGATTTCCACAAGATAAAGGACGAGAATCTGGTCACCCTTGCAACGACCGGCATAAGGGTCTATGATATAAGCCTCAGGTTCAAGTATGCCGGTATAGGAGTGGATCTTATGACAGATAATATGGCGGATGCGGTACGCAAGGCACTTGCGACAGACAGCGAGGCTGTTTATGTGCTTGTAAACTATACAGCGCTATATCCGACAGAGGCGGTACTGAACGAGTTTGTTAAGGAGCATGGCAAAAAATGAAAATAAAGATAATGCATCTGTATCCTGATCTCCTCAATCTATATGGTGACAGAGGAAATATTGAATGCCTGAGACGCCGTCTGCTATGGCGCGGGATAGATGCGGAGGTCGTAACTCACACCTGCGATGATCCGGAATTTGATATATCGGATACAGACATCGTATTTCTCGGCGGAGGCTCGGACAGGGAACAGAAAATAGTATGTTCGAGGCTGTTGGGGCATAAGAAGGAGCTGCAGAGCCATGTCGAAAACGGCGGCTCGCTTGTCGCGGTCTGCGGCGGATATCAGCTTCTGGGTAAGTATTACAAGCTGCACGACGAAACAATAGAGGGATTAGACATCCTTGATATCTATACAGAACAGGGCAAGGACAGACTGATAGGTAATATTGTTCTTAAGGCTGATTTTATAAATTCAGAGATAGTCGGCTTTGAGAACCATGGCGGAAGAACGTATATCGGCTCGCATACTCCGCTTGGCAGGGTCGTTTACGGCTACGGCAACAGTGATGATGCCGGAGTAGAGGGAGTGGTATATAAAAATGTGGTCGCGACGTATCTGCACGGACCGCTTTTGCCGAAAAATCCTGAGCTGTGCGATCATATACTTACAAATGCTCTTAAAAACAGATACGAGGAGTTTACAGAGCTTGCTCCGCTTGACGATGAGCTTGAAAATACGGCAAACAGATATATTGTCAACAGATTTACAAAAAAAGGATGAAAAACGATGAAGCTGAAACTAAACAAAACAGCTTATAAGGAGATTGCAAGCGCTGCTGTTATGGTCATAGCGGCAGTACTGTTTTTTGTGTTTACTTCACCGAGTGTCAGTGAACGGAAGGCGGAGAAAACTCCCGCGGAGCCGCGTGAGATAGTGACGCGTTTTCCGCTTGCCGGCACGGGTATCCTTACGGGTAAAAAGCCCGACAGCGCCATCTTCCTTTCATGGTACGATAATTCTGTTCGGCTCAGCCCCGATAAGGCAATAGTGGAGCGGCTGGGCGCGGTGCTTTATCCCGTAACTATACCTGACAGGACTCTTGATTATTCGGTATCCGATAAAAATATTGCGGAGATAGATTCCGACGGCAACATACTTGCAAAGAAGCCGGGCAGCGTGGAGATAACCGTTAAAAATGACAGCTCATCCACATCCTCACGCGCTTTTTTGAATATAGTTCAGCCGGTGACAGGTATGTATCTTGAGCAGAGCACAATAAATCTTTATACCACAGATATGAGTAAACGGATCGCCGCGATAGTTGTGCCTGATAACGCGTCAAACGCGGCAGTGAGATGGTATTCAAAGGATGATGACATCGTTGAGGTGGATCAGACCGGACATCTCAAACCGAAAAAGACCGGTATGACAGAGGTCGTTGCAACGTCATCTGACGGAAATTATAAGTCAAAATGCTTTGTGAATGTCATCAACGAGGTGATACGCGCAACGGCGGTTTCAATAATCAATAAAGCCGGTGTAAAGCTGAAGGAGGGAGATACATGGATGGGTATGGCATCCGTTACTCCCGCGAATGCGAAAAATACGCATGTCGAATGGAGCACATCAAACGATAAAATAGCTACTGTTACAAAGACAGGACTTGTCAAGGCTATAGCGCCGGGCAGTGTTGTCATAACAGCAAGGAACGCAGACGGTCCGTCAGACACAGTAACGATCGAGGTAGCGGAGGCGCAGAAGCAGGTGACCGCCCCTGTAAGAGAAATTTACGAAGGCGAGGGCGGAGTCAGATATGTTCCGTATGCAATGACGCTTGATGAGATGACGGATATCACGCTCGCTACAGGACCGACATATAACGATGGCAGCGGAAACAGGGCAGCCGGCAGAGAGCGGCTTATGGAATATATTGATCCGAATGAGTTCTGCTCCGGCACATATAAGTATCAGTTTATGGATCTTTCGCATTATAACGGTATAAGCCGTGATGTGCTCAACGCCTTTCTGGAGGGCAAGGGGATACTTAGCGGACAGGCGGATGCGTTTATAGAGGCTGCGCGTGAGTATAATGTAAGTGAGCTGTATCTTGTCGCGCACGCGTGTGTCGAGACCGGTTATGGCAGCTCGCGGCTTGCGTGCGGCGTGCCGGTAAACGGAACCACGGTATATAATATGTACGGCATCGGCGCGTATGATTATGACGCGGTCGGAACGGGATCACAGCGCGCATATAGCGAGGGTTGGACTTCTCCGGCAAAGGCGATCAAGGATGGCGGACGATGGATAAGCGAGCATTATATAAATATACCCGGACAGAGGCAGAACACGCTGTATAAGATGCGTTGGAATCCGGACGCGCCGGGAACGCATCTGTATGCGGGTGATATTACGTGGGCTGTCATGCAGTCAGTAATAATGGAAAGGCTGTTCTCGCAGTTCCCCGAGGCTTCTATAGCGTATGAGGTGCCGGTTTATGCCGGCTCTCCGGCAGCACCTGTGCAATAATGGTGAAAAAAATTCAGTTTGTCGGGGGGGGATTTCATCCCCCCGCGCCCCCCTATGTGACATACGGAATAATGTTGCGCCGGTTTGCTGCGCTCTGCGCTTTGGTGTTTTTGGCTGTTTGAAATGCTCAAGGGCTTGGGGAAGTGTGTCTCGCTCATTGCTTAGACGGCTTTTATGTGCAGCTGCTATAGTATTAACATAAATCGTATCGCTTTTGCTATTGTAGTGTAAACCGATGACCTTATCACTATGTCCGCTGCACATAAAAGGCAAATGCGCATTCGCGAGACACACTTCCCCAAACCTCCCATAAGCTTTGCTATAGCTTTATTGAACGCGCAGCAAACCGGCACTGTCGGAATTGTCCGATAAATTTCAGTTTAACTCCCTCAGTCACGCCTGTCGGCGCGACAGCTTTTAGCTACGGCGTTTGTTCGCAAGCGAACACGCCTACGACACGCAAGCGTGTCGTTTACCTCATAGAGGGAGCCAAGTGTTTCGGGCTACCACACATTCTTGCCTCCCTCTTGAGGGAGGTGGCAGCCCGTAAGGGCTGACGGAGGGAGTCCGATAAACTGTAATTTAAACGATTAATAACAGTTTGTTCAATCACTCAAAACCGTGGAAAAAATATATTTTTTGCTTGTAAAACACAGCGGTTTGTGGTACAATTATTAAAAGACAGCAAAATTGAAGCGTAAGGGGGCATGGCGAATGGCTGAAAGGATAGTATACGGTCAGGAGGATCTGAAGCGGGCTCTTTGTGACGGGCTTACCTCTATTACGCTGTGCGCGGGTATATATGATCTGCCGTTAGCCCCCGGAGTCGTGTTTGACAGACTTGGTCCGGTATGTGTTTCCGTGCAGGCAACGCGTCGGGAGGCAGAGGATGCGGGCATGTGCTTCATAGAGATATATCCTGAATACAAGGCTGAATACGCGTTGGACAGCCGTGTTCCTCTGTGGCATTCATCGTCGGGTTCCGGCGGCTCGCATATCGGTTCGGGCGGCTCGTACACTCGTTTGCGCACCGGTTCGGGCGGCTCATACATCGGCTCATACATCGGTTCGGGCGGTGCATACATCGGTTCGGGCAGCTATCACGCCGGCTCATTATTCATGCAAACCTCCTTCGGGTCGTTTGTATCATCCGGTGCGGGTTTTAAAAATGCAGCAGCGATCGTGTTCGGATACGGAATAGATCTTATATAGGAGTTAATGATTATAATGAATAAACCGGAGCTTCTTGCCCCAGGGGGCAGTCTTGAAAAACTTAAAACGGCAATTGACTATGGCGCGGATGCTGTCTACATAGGCGGCGACGCGTTTTCGCTGCGCGTTGCGGCGGAAAATTTTTCTTTTGACGATATGCGCGAGGGACTTCGCTACGCGCATGATCGAGGTAAAAAGGTATATCTTGCGGCAAACATAATACCGCATAACCGCGATATAGCAGAATTTGAGCGGTATATAGAGGAGATACGTCCGCTCGGCTTTGACGCGGTGCTTATAGCGGATCTCGGAATGTTCTCAACTCTGCGCTCTGTTGCGCCGGAGCTTCCTATCCACGTCAGCACGCAGGCGAATAATACAAACTACCGTTCGGCACTGATGTGGCACAGTCTGGGCGCGTCAAGGATAGTTCTCGGACGCGAAATGTCGTTTGCCGAGATAAGGGAGTTCCGCGAAAATATCCCGCCGGAGCTGGAGCTTGAGGCATTCGTTCACGGCGCTATGTGCATATCATATTCCGGCAGATGCTTATTGTCGAACTATATGACCGGCAGAGAGTCCAACATGGGCGCGTGCGCGCACCCGTGCCGCTGGAACTACACACTCATGGAGGAGAAGCGTCCGGGCGAATACTTTGACGTTGAGGAGAATGAGCGAGGTACGTTCATATTCAACTCCAAGGACCTGTGCATGATAGAGCATATACCGGAGCTGTGCACGAGCGGGATATCGAGTCTGAAAATAGAAGGACGTGTAAAGACGTCGTTTTATGTTGCGACCATAGTAGGTGCGTACAGGCGTGAGCTGGACAGGTATTTTGCCGATCCGGAGGGCTATAAGTTCAATCCGGAGGAGCTTACAGAGCTTTGCAAGGTGAGCCACAGACCATATACCACAGGCTTTTTCTACGGCAGACCGGGCGCAGAGGCGCAGGTGTATGAAACAAGCTCATATATACGCGATTATGAGCTTGTTGGGATCGTGACAGGTTACGATGCCGGAACGGGCAGAATGACAGTTACACAGCGTAATCGCTTTTTTGAGGGCGATGAGATAGAGATAATGCAGCCGGGGAAGCCGTATATAGCAATAAAGGCGGAGCAGATGAAAAATGCTGAGGGCGAGCCGATAACGGTCGCGCCGCACCCGGAGCAGGTGCTCACAATGGTTGCGCCGGAGCCGGTATGCGAGGGTGCGATGCTGAGGAAAAAGCGAAAATAATCCCACAAGATATTGACAAATATCACTTCACATGATACAATATATGCAAAACAATGATAAAGGGGTTGCTTTGTATGATAACGATAACGGCAAATTTTAATGTAAAGCCGGACTGCACAGCTGAATTTATACGTTTTGCGGCGGTGTGCGCAAGGAATACGCGCAAGGAAAACGGAAATCTTTCGTACAGGGTATATCGCCGGAGACAGGATGAAACAAAATTTATTTTTGTTGAGGAATGGTTAAATGATGTGGTAATAGAAAAGCACAACGAAATGCCGCATTTTAAGGTGTTTTTAGAGAATATAGCCCCTTTGCTTGAGGGACAACCGGAAATAACTCAGTTTACAAATGTACCTGAGATAAGGAATATATGATGTTACAAAAGCCGCCGATTGGCGGCTTTTTTGGAAAGGCCTGATAGAATGGCAGTATTTACAATAGCGGATCTGCATCTGCCGCTCGGCATAGATAAACCGATGAACATATTCGGCAGCCGATGGGATAATTATGTGGAAAGAATAGAAAGCAACTGGACGGCGACTGTGCGTAATGAGGACACGGTCGTGCTGCCCGGTGATTTTTCATGGGCGACGTATCTGGAGCAGGCAATGCGGGATTTTGAGTATCTGGAGCGACTGCCGGGGAAAAAGATACTTCTTAAGGGCAACCATGATTACTGGTGGACGACAATGGCAAAGCTTACGGATTTCACCGAAAAAAACGGCTTTAAAAGCATATCATTTTTGCATAACGGCTCCTATACCGCAGACGGTATTTCTGTTTGCGGCACGCGGGGATGGCTATATCCGTCGTGGACGGCTTTTTCAGAAGCGGATGAAAAGTATTTCAGCCGCGAGGTAGGGCGTCTTGAGCTGTCGCTTAAGGCGGCGGAAACGGAAAACAGAGTGGTGTTCACGCACTATCCGCCCATGTCGCGTCAGGGCGAGGGTAACGCGTTCACTGAAACGATGAAAAAATATGGTGTAAAAAAATGCTATTACGGACATCTTCATGGCGCGAGCCATGCAAATCGCATACCGGAGATGGTTGACGGGATAGAGTATCATCTTGTTTCGTCGGATTATTTGAGATTTGCACTAAGGCTTGTAAGATAAATTTTGTATATTTTTTTCAAATTTAACAAAAAAGACTGTACATTTTAAAAATAATGTGATATAATATACATATTATTATGTAATTAAATATCTGCGTACCAAAGGAGAGAGTTTTATGCAGTTAAGAAAGTTTATAAGCACCGTTTCCGCATTGGCGGTGGCGGCGTCTGTGTTTGCCGGAATAGCGGTGAGCGCGGGCGCGGAAAATACGGTGCTCGTTCCGACGATCACCTATGACGAAAGCGGCGCAACGCCCAAATTCACCGCGGGCGCAAGGTTTGCTACCAGCGTCACGGACAGCCCCGGTGGGGTGAACACCACAAAATGCGAATATATGACGGGCAGCGGAAGCTCTAACGGCTACGGCTACTATGTACCGCTGACGGACTCGCAGGCAGCGGATAAGACGCTGATCTTTGAGTTTGATGCCTATTTTAACGCCAGAGTAGCCAACCTCAGCCTCAGCGCGGGCGGCTCAAGAGCGGCAACGACCGCAGGGCGCGCGCTGACGTTCAGCTATAACGCCAACGACGGCAAGGTAAAAATAGGCAACAGCAGCACCTTCGGCAACGTGACAACGGTGGGCAATGCTCAAAAATGGCTCCACATCATCGCGACCGTAAGCAACGCTTCAAAATCGACCGAGCTGGAGGTCTATGATACAAGGGCGGACGGGGATTATTCTTCGGCAACGGCAAATTATTCCGCTACCGTCCCGTTTTCGGACGATACTCTTGCGGCGGTAAAGGGCTTTGACTTTTTCGCTCCGAACACGGTGGGTATCTATATCGACAACATAACCATCTCCGAATATGTACCGCCCTCAACGATCGAGCCGATCTCATCGGTGGCGATCACGGGCGCGGACAAGATGACCTTCGGCGCGGACCCCGATACGGCGGCATCAAACCCCTACACGGTAGTCATCACCGGCGAGAACGGCACTACCCTGACCGAGAACAACATAAGCCGCAGTGTTACGGATTTCAATGTAGCATGGGATATAGACGGCTTCAAGACCGCGAACGATACCGAGGGGCAGTATTGCGACAGCTACGGCGCGTTCTCGGTAAATAACAAGGGCAAGGTAGCAACAAGCTTTGAGCTGAAGAACGTTCCGATGAACTTCTACGGCAAAATGACCGCGACCGTTACCTATAACGGCGAGACCTTTGTTGCCGAAAAATATGTTGTCGCGCTCGGCAACACGACAACAAATAAAATACTGCCGGAGGGCGGCTATCCCTCGGACTTTGACGATTATCCCTCATCTATCATCGGCTACAGCGCCTTGAGGGACACTTTCGGCAGCAAATACGATCCGGTCATAGGCGGCTGGGTTTTTGCCGGCTCTTACGGCAACAGTACGGCTACGGTTCAATCGGACGGCACAAACAAATATCTGCGGGTCACAACGGATACCGGCAACTCGCACGCATTTTCAAATAATATCGCGACACCGTCGGAGCAGGCTATATTCAAGCAGTCCGTGAGATTTGTTTCCGGGCAGCCCAATCTTTCGCTCAATACGAAGGTATACAGCGCAAACAATACGTGTCCCGTTATTCTTCAATACAGTGGCGGCACACTTACGCTGAACGGCGAAAGCATAAAAAGCGCCGACGGGAACGATGTAACAGTATCGGCGAACAAATGGTATGACGTTGTTCTCTCCGTGGACAAGACAACGGAGACCTGCTATGTATCGGTCTATGATAACGGCAGCTTCGTGGGCGGAGTCGCAAATGTGGACTGGACGGCGACCTGCAACCCTGTTTTCTATACCATAGGCTCACCGGGCAAAAAGGCAGGCACGATAGACATCGCCAGCTACAGCGCATACTACGCCGCAGCCGACGAGAGCACATATACGCTCACCGCTTCGCAGGATACGCTTTCCATCCCGAACGGCGACACGGCAGAGCTTGCGGCATCCTTAAAGACCGCAGAGGGCTACGATATAACGGGCGCGGCTACATGGAGCGTGCTTGAAGAGGATATGGTGGCGGGCGTTATCATAACTCCCGACGCGGCAGACAGCCACAAGGCAACGGTGACGCTCGGCGCGGGCGCAATCGCAGGCGATGCCACCGTACGGGTAAACATCGGCGGATATACAAAGACGGTAAAGCTGACTATAACAAGCTCGGCGGAGCGCGTTAAGTTCACAAAGTCAAGCACGAGCGTATCCATACCGCTGAGCGACACGCCGATAACTGCGGAATATGCAGCGGCGGTCGTTGACGGCAGCGAAAACGATCTTCACAGAACGATAACATATGCCGTATATGACAAGACCAACACAAGCGCATATACCCTGCCCGCGGGCATAACCTTTGCAAACGGCATTCTCACGGTAACAAAGACTGCTCCGGCGGTGACCTTCACGATAAGAGCAACAGGCAAGAACAGCGATAATTCCGACATCTCAAAGAGCGTTAAGGTAACGGTACACGGTCTGTCCTTCGACTTCGGTACGGACGACGAGAGCGCGCTTGCCGAGGGGTACACAGCGGTAACGGCGGACACCTCATACACGGCGGAGCGCGGCTACGGTATCGCAAGCGGCTCCGTAGCGGCGGGCGGCACAGGCTCAACATCAAACGCTGCGGCAGACTGGCTTGAAGGCGCGATCACCTTCAAGGCGGACGTTGAAAAGGGCAAGAACTACACGGTAGCGATAACCTATCAGGGAACTCTTGCAACAGGTTATGTGAACAGCGACCTTGCCGGCTATGAGCTCGGCACGCAGTCAAGCCTTGCAACGGCAAGCTACAGCGTACCCGTTCCGGTAGACGCGCTCGATCTTATCGTATCGGGCGACGGCGCAAAGATAGCGGCAATAACCATAACCAAGGACGCCGATAAGCAGCCGAAGGCAAAGCCGGATATCCACCATATCGGTGACTCAACATCGGCAAACAACGGCTCGTGGGCATATACACTCGCCAAGAGCAGCGCAACATATCCGGAGCTGTTCGCGCTCGCGACCTTCTATAACAACGGCGCGGGCGGCAGAAACCTCGGCACTTATTACACGCAGGGCAGGCTTGCGGGCGTTTTGAGAGAGATAGAGCCGGGCGACATCGTGATGTTCGGTAACAACGGCACGAACGGCATGGGCTCGTATTTTGAGGATGATGTGAACTACTACCTTGACGCGGCGGAGGCGATGGGCGCAAGGATAATCATAAACTCCTACACGCCTCACGGCGCAGTAAGCAATTATGCAAGCGGATATAATTCGTCAACGCATACCTTTAACAGCTACCGCAAGGACAGCTATGACAACATAGTCCGCGAGGTAGCGGCGGAAAGAGCGGCAAGCGATCCGAACTATCTCGGCTTCGTGGAGATAGGCAAGAACGCGGACGCGGCATTCAACGCCTATGTTGCAGATTATGAGGCAAACGGCTATGCTTCGGCGGACGCGGCGGCACAGGCGATAAATGCGTGCTTCTCCGACCATAACCACTATAGCAACGGCACGATAGCACGCGAGCTGATGCTGAACGGCTACGGCAACGTGAAGGGCATAGTTGAGCAGCTGACTGAGATACTGACGGAGGCTGCCGCAGACGACGCAAACTGGACTTATGACTACGACGATGCAATAGTTGAAACAAAGGGCAACGACGCTGCAACGGGCTGGCTTGTGACCGTGACAAACGGCGCAAAGAGAACGGCTTACGGCTTTAACAATATAACAGCGCAGATCACGTCCGGCGGCGTGACAAAGACTTTCACAAAGAATTACGGCACCGCGATAACGCTTGATGCGGGCGGAGCGGCAAAATTCGGTATCGTCATCGCCGGACTGAATGACGATACGGCAACAATATCTGTAGAGGTAGAATAAAGGAGGAAACGGCAATGAAATACAACGAGCCTACATTAAAAATAACAAGGTTTTATGAGGTAGTCAAAACAGACGGAGATACACCTATGGCTACACTGACGCCGATCTCCGCAACCTATAATGAGGCGACTCTGACTCTTACAGAAAGGTTTGAGCAAGCGGCAGTCAATGCGGCAAATGTACTTGTATATAAATGGGAATAATATATAAAACAGAAAAGGAGAGAGAAGTATGAAGTTCAGAAGGCTATTAAGCGGTATTTCGGCTCTTGCTGTGGCGGCATCGGCATTTGCAGGGCTTGCGGTTACCGCAAATGCGGCTACATCATCGCAGAAGGTCGATCTTTCAAAGATCGACAGTCAGTCTACCTATGACAGCGGCACAGATACGGCAACGCTGGCACTTAAGGCAAAAAAATGGTCAAAGCTTGATCTGACTCCCTACACACAGTCAGACAGCGGACACGTAAAGTCTATTACTATTTCCTATAAGGAAACAGTACCGAGCGGCGGACGTACCGCTATAGGTATTTATGACAATGATAGTGCTGCTTATGCCACAAACGCTTACCAGGATGTTGCGGGCGCGTATGTATGCTATGGTGTAATGGGCTCAAATATAAATAAGCGTGTATATCTGGCACCCGGATCTTCTTACAGTAACGGCGGCTTTGCAGTTGATGCGGAGGAGGAGGTATCACTTACCTTCGATATGGACGCAAAGAAATTCTCCGGAAAAATTGGCGCGCATAATGTAGGCGAAACAGCTTTTGGCAGCCTTGATTCGGTTGATGTGCTCGCTGTATATTCATGGAGCGATTGTACATACAAGATCTCGGATATGAATATAACCTTAGATATAGCCGAAGAAACATATTATACAGTTACATATGATGTTCAGGGCGCGACAAAAACAGAGGCTGTTATTGAAAACGGCAGCGTTAAAGAAGTGCCGGATACATATATAGGCGGCTACACCTTCAAGGGCTGGACAAAGGATGATGATACAACTGTTTACTCCACAGATGAGATCAAGGCAATGGCTATCACCGCCGATACTAAGTTCACAGCTCAGTATGATGTAGACACGACTTATGTTGAGGCAATAAAGGAAGTCAGCATTACAGGCGCGGATAAGATGACCTTCGGTCCCGATCCGGATACGGCAGAGTCAAATCCGTATACAGTAGTGATCACAGGCGTTGACGGCACGACCATAACCGAGGCGAATTTAAGCTCCAATGTTACGGACTTTAACGTAACATGGGATATAGGCGGTTTTGCTACGAAAAACGATCAGCCGGGGCAATACTGCGACAGCTACGGCGCATTCTCGGTAAATAACGAGGGCAAGGTGGCTACAAGCTTTGAGCTGAAGAACGTTCCGATGAACTTCATCGGCATGATGACGGCGACTGTTACATATAACGGTGAGACTTTTGTAGCTAAAAAGGCAGTTGCGGCACTTGGAAACACGACGGTCCCAACCTCGCAAATACTTCCCGAAGGCGGTTATCCGTCAGACTTCAGCAATTATGCGGATTCTCTTATCGGATATACCGCATCAATATCAGGAAACAACACGTCCGGCAGTGATGTAGTAACAGGCAACTTCTTCATTGCCGGTTCGGACACGGGCAGAAAAGCAGAGCTTATGTCAGAGGAAGGCAATAAGTTCTTCCGCGTAACAAAGACAGTTGCAAGCAAGTCCGATATGTTCGCACATTCACTTGATGTAACGAACTCACAGGCGATATATGAGCAGAAAGTACGCTTCAATTCGTCTAATTCTGTTATTACCTTTACACGCGGCTATCCGATATGGTCATCATCATCGTCTTATGCTGATGTTATCGGACTGACATTCACAGGCTCGGCTATCAATCTCGGCAGCACGGCACTCACAAAGAATGACGCTCCGGCATCGTTCCAGGCGGGCGTATGGTATAATGTTGTTATATCCGTAGACCCGTCAGCGGGAGCAGCTTGGGCAAAGGCATACAGCATGGACGGCGAGCTTTTGGGCGAGGCCTCAAATGTAGCTCTTACCACAGCATCGGCTCCCACATACTGGGCATTCGGTCTTGCAAACTCCGCTACAGGAAATATGGATGTAGCAGGTTTATCGGCATACTATCCCACAGCGGACGAGAGCACATATACGCTTACCGCATCACAGGATACACTTTCTATCCCGAACGGCGACACCGCTGATCTCGCGGCATCATTAAAGACTAAGGACGGCTACGATATAACAGGCGCGGCTACATGGACAGTGCTTGAAGAGGATATGGCAGAGGGTGTTATCATAACTCCTGATGAAGCAGATTCACATAAGGCAAAGGTAACACTTTCAGAGAGTGCAGTTGCAGGTGAGGCTACCGTTCAGGTAAATATCGGCGGCTACACAAAGACAATAAAGCTCAATATCACAAGCTCAGCAGAGAGCGTTAAGTTTACAAAGTCAAGCACAAGCGTATCTATCCCGCTTAATGATACACCGATAACCGCAGAATATGAAGCTATCGTTGTTGACGGAAGCGGTACAGATCTTGAGAGAGCTGTTACATACGGCGTATATGACAAGACAAACACAAGCGCATATACACTTCCCGATGGCATAACCTTCGAGGATGGCGTTCTTACAGTAACAAAGACAGCTCCGGCGGTAACATTTACAATAAGAGCAACCGGAAAGAACAGTGACGATTCAGATATTTCAAAGAGCATTAAGGTAACGGTACACGGACTGTCCTTTGACTTCGGCACAGGCGCAGATGATGATCTTGCAGAGGGCTATACAGCAGTAACACCTGACACATCATACACCGCAGCACGCGGCTACGGTATAGCAAGCGGCACTGTAACCGTAGGCGGCACAGCGTCAACTGAGGATGCGACGTCTGACTATCTTGATGGCGCATTGACCTTTAAGGCAGATGTTGAAAAGGGTAAGAATTACACAGTAGAGATCACGTATGCCGGTGAAGTAAGAACAGGCTATATCAATTCCGACCTTGCAGGCTATCCTTTAGATACTACCGATAACTACGGCAAAGCGGCGGCATATACAGAGCTTACAACAAAGACATATACAGTCGCAGTACCGACAGATACGCTTGATCTTATCATATCAGGCAACGGCGCAAAAATAGCGGCAATAACCATAACCAAGGATGCAGATAAAGCTCCGAAATCAACTCCTGATATCCATCATGTAGGTGACTCAACGGCGGCTAACAACGGTTCATGGGCATACTATATAGACCATAACAGAGGCAGCTTCCCGGCACTTGCTGAGCTTGCAACATTCTATAACAACGGCGCAGGCGGCAGAAACCTCTGCACATACTATACTCAGGGCAAGCTCGGCGGCGTTCTGAAGGCAATAGAGCCGGGCGACATAGTAATGTTCGGTAACAACGGCACAAACGGTCTTGGCAGCTTCTTTGAAGAGGACGTAAACTTCTATCTTGACGCGGCAGAGGCAATGGGCGCTAAGATAATAATCAACTCCTACACACCTCATGGTGCAAAGGGCGGTTATGCTTATGTTTATGATTCAGCAGCCAACACCTTCAATGGATGGCGCACAGACAGCGGCGACCCGATAACAAGAAAGGTAGCGGAGGAAAGAGCGGCAAGCGATCCTAATTATCTCGGCTTTGTAGAGATAGGCAAGAACGCCGATGCGGCATTTAACGCGTATGTTGCCGATTATGCAAAGAACGGCTATGCAAGCGCAGACGCCGCGGCACAGGCGATAATCGCGTGCTTCTCAGATCACAACCACTACAGCGACGGCTCGATAGCGCGTGACCTTATGCTGAACGGCTATGGCGATACAAAAGGTATCGTAGAACAAATAGTAGGTATACTTTCATCAGATGCACCGGCAGCTCCGACAGCAACACCGGCAGCTCCGACAGCAACACCGGCAGCTCCGACAGCAACACCGGCAGCTCCGACAGCAACACCGGAGCCTACGACACCTGTAACCTACACGGTAACCTTCGTAGCAGACGGCGAAACGATAGCTACAAGGACAGTAAACGCAGGCGAAACAGTAACAGATATTCCTGATGTTCCGGAAAAGGAATACAAAACAGGAAAGTGGGTTGTAGGCGATGATGACTTTACAGATGAAACCGTTATCAATGCCGATACTACCGTAACTGCCAGATACAGTGCAATATACGCAAGTCTGCGCTTTACAGATGAAAACGGACAGACCACCAACGTAGCTGTGGGCTTGGGTACAGTATTAACCAGTGAGCTTATTCCGATAGTACCTACAAAGGAAGGCTTCACAGGTAAGTGGGTAATCGAGAATACAGATACTGTTGTTACACCGGGCTATACCGTAACAGAAGGCTTTACAGCGAATGCTGTGTATACAGAAATTGAAGATCCGACTTCTGAATACACAATATCCTTTGACGCTGAAAATGCTATAGTTAAGGTATACACCAACGAGGAATTGACCGAGGAATTAGAAGCTCCGTACACAGTCAAGAGTGACGGTCAGCTATACTTTACTGTAGAAACAGAGCCGGGATATGAGCTTGGCGAAGTAGCAACAGACGGCAATTCAGCGATAAACGAAACGGGTACATTTGTTTGGACTCTCAATAATACTACAGCGGATTCTACGATTTCGGTAACCAGTAACCAAGCTACGGTTTACTATTCATTAGGCAAGGGTATACCGGGACGTGAGAATTGGACGGTAAAGATCAAGAACTGGGATGAAGAAAAATCACTCCCTGTTGCCGTAATGCTTGCGACATACGATGAAAATGGTGTGCTCATAGGTATAAATATCGATTCAGCAGAGCTTGCCGTAGGAGAAAACAAGGATTTCTTCGTAAGCAGCAATAATCTTGAGGACAAAAGCAAAGCTGAAACATCAAAATATATGGTATGGGATACAAGCACTAACAAACCGCTTGTAAAAGCTGTAGAAGGCACAAAATAATAAGTTATAAGAGGGGTTGTATCAAAACTAAATTTCAGTTAAGCGTGGAGAGGTCAACCCCCCTGCCCCACCAATCTTGGGGGGGAGTTTAGTTATCGCAAGGGGAACTGCGTTCCCCTTGCATCCCCAGCTTTTACGCTAAACAGATATTTATATCACAAATATAAGTATATCGAAAAATGGCGATTAGCCATCGGCTGAAAAGCCGGTTGCTAACCGCCATTATTTCGATACAGACCCAGACTGTGTATAAAAACCACATTGATCTCAACACGATGTATCATATAAGAAACCGCTATAGAGAGGGATGCATGATGATAAAAAGACTCTTTGATCGGTTAACGCTTTCGGAAAGTGAGAAAAAGGAAATACGTATATTCTACGAGAAATATCACTGTGATGTTGTTCGTGATATATCCCGGGATGAATACGGTGAATTTGCGAGGACGGGCAAAAGGATAGGCTATGAAAAATTATTTTTTGACCGTCGCAGGCGTATTTGCGGGACGCTGATGATGTATAAGGCGTATGGTGACGCATATCTTGACGAGCTGAGGGAATTGCTTAGGGCGGTATGTGAGGAATACTCGTGGGCTTTGCCTGCGCATACGATATCATCAGAGGATCCGACGCGGGAGATCGATCTTTTTGCCGCTGAAACTGCCATGATGCTCACAGAAATTGCGTATTTACTGTCAGATGCTTTGCCTGAGGAGGATTTGAGCCTGATAGAGAACGAGGTCACAGACCGCGTTATTTCCGTTTTCGAAACTCGCCGCTTCCATTGGGAGACAGCAGAGCACAACTGGTCTGCTGTGTGCGGCGGATGTATAGGCATGGTTTATCTTTATAGAAACCGTCCTGTACCGGAGTGTATAATGAAGGCTATGGCAGCATATCTTAGAGGAATAGGGGAGGATGGCGCTTGTCTTGAGGGTGTCCAGTACTGGAGCTATGGCTTTGGCTTTTATCTTTTTTTTGCGGAGCTGCTGAAAGAACGAACAGGTGTTGATATAACAGCTTCGGACAAGGTTCGCCGCCTTGCCCGTTTCGGAATAAGTATGTATATGGCAGGCGGAGCCGTTAATTATGCGGACTGCTCATCTGATGCCATGCCGCTTGCAGGTCTTTCGGGACTGATCTGCAGTATATATCCGGGAGAGATATTCGCGCCGGTCTGCAAGCATGAACGCGTCGACGACTGCGGCAGACTGCCGTATTATATCAGATCGTTTTTGTATATGCCGGTATATGATACAGCGCCGATGCGCGAGACCATATATAATAAATCTCAAATTTATGTGTATCACGGCGAGAACTTTACTTTTTCGGTTAAGGGCGGATGCAACAATGAACCGCATAACCATAATGACGTTGGCAGCTTCATAGTTGCCGATCGGACCGGACAGCTTCTTTGCGAGCTTGGCAGCGGTGAGTATGTTGACGGATACTTTGACGATAAGACGCGATACGGCTTTCTTTGCTGCTCATCTCTCGGACACAACGTCCCCGTTATAAACGGAGGGGAGCAGCGTACCGGAGCGGAGTTTGCCTGTGACCTGTTTGAATGCGGTAACAGGCGCGCGCGTCTGTCGATCGGCGGCGCATACGGAGCCGGTATAAAGCTGATACGGGAGATAAATATATGTGATAACGAAATCATACTGCGGGATAGCTTTGAGAATGCGGAAAGTATCACAGAGCGCTTTATAAGTCGTATAGAACCGAAGATCAAAAACAACTCTACATTTGTGGGCGGGATGACGGTGGACAGGGCTTTTAACGTGATAAAGACAGAGTATACCGGACATGACGGCGATATGATCCCCATATATATACTTGAATGTAGTACGGCGGAAAGGGTCTTTGAGCTGAAAATATCCTTAAAAAGCGGTTAGGATAAGGTCAGAACTTGATAATATTAAAATAAATATCAAAAAATCGGCAGAAATTTAGTTCTCAGCACGTTATTTTGCATATAGCATTGTAAAATACATTCAATTATGATATAATTTAAGAAAAAAAGAAAGGAAAACATAAAAATGATCATTAAAGCAGTAAAATTCAGAAAAGACGGCTTTTATACGCAACCGTTCGTGTTTGGCGGCGATGACGGTGCGGATAAATATGACCCGCAAATAAGGTATCGTGGCAGTCTGCAAAACTACCTGATCGATACAGGCAGCGAGGTGATTCTCGTTGATACGGGAATACCCGCGGGAACTCCCGAGGAAGTGCCGAATGAAACAAGTCCACTTTTTACAGGCAAAGATATCAGCAGTTACATGGATGCATTCAAGGCATTGGGATACAAACCGGAGCAGGTGACAAAAATTCTCCTGACACATAAGCACGCCGACCATTCCGGCGAGCTCAAATCCTTCCCGAATGCGAAAATTTATGTAAACAGTGATGAAGTATCGGCAGACGAATTGAAGGGGCTCACAAATATCATTCCCGTAAAATTCACAGACGGTGAATATTATAACTTCCCCGAATCCCAAAAAATCAGCGATGGTGTTTATTACATCAAGGCAAAAGGTCATACAAACGGCAACAGCATAGTGATCGTTGAAAATGAGGGGCTTTTCTATATGCTTCACGGGGATGTCACATACGTTGATGAAGCATTGTATGAAAATAAACTGTCAATAGTGTTTGAGGATAGGGAAGCCGCTCGCCTGACGCTTGACCGCGTACGTGAGTTTATCTCAAATCATCCTACCGTATACTGCGGAACACATACACCGCAGGGCTATGAAAGCCTTGAAGCAAAGCGAGTTATGGATTTGGACGATCCCGTTCCGACCGTTCTTGCCGAAGTGGATTTTTTTGAAAATAAAGCAAGCGGAAAATATGTCTGCTCTGTATGCGGATATGTTTATGATCCTGCGGAGCATGACGGCATAGCTTTTGAAGATTTGCCCGAAGACTTTAAGTGTCCGAGATGCAAACAAAGCAAGAATAAATTTAATATGGCATGATTAAATTTGGAGGGAAATAAAATGTCGAACGAAAACATGGAATCGCTTTCGGCTAAAAGAGAAAAAGCCATAGTGAAAACAAGTGTTATAGGTGTTATAACAAATGTTCTCTTGGCAGTTTTCAAAGCGGCAGTCGGAGTTATTTCCAATTCAATAGCTGTAACGCTTGATGCGGTAAACAATCTTTCCGATGCGTTGTCATCGGTGATCACTATAATCGGAGCTAAGCTCGGGGCAAAACAGCCGGATAAAAAGCACCCGCTTGGGTATGGCAGAATAGAATATCTGAGCTCTATGATCGTTGCGGCAATTGTGCTTTATGCCGGTATAACATCTATTGTTGAGTCTGTCAAAAAAATAATTCACCCCGAGGCGGTGGATTACAGTATGGTTTCGCTTGTTATAATTGCAGTTGCAATCGTTGTAAAGCTCATACTTGGACAATATGTGAAGAAGCAGGGCGAAAAACACAAATCAGGCGCATTGGTCGCCTCAGGGTCAGACGCCTTGTTTGATGCCATACTGTCCGCATCGGTGCTCCTATCGGCAATTATATATTTGATATGGCACATTTCGCTTGAGGCTTATGTCGCTGTTGTTATTTCAATAATAATCATTAAGGCAGGACTTGAAATGATGAGCGAAACGCTTAACGACATTCTCGGAAAGCGTGGCGATAAAGAGGAAGTTGCAGAAATAAAACGCCTTATATGTGAGGAAACAGAAGTGCGTGGCGCGTATGATCTGATCATGTATAATTATGGGCCGAATAAAAACTACGCAAGCGTTCATGTCGAACTGCCTGACACAATGACGGTCGATGAAGTGGACAAATTGACACGGCGGATCCAGATGAAGGTTTATAATGAAAGCGGAGTAATTCTGACAGGCATCGGTGTTTATTCATATAACACCTCTGATGATGAAGCAGCAAAAATCCGCAACGATGTTCATGAAACGGTGCTGAGTCATGATTGGGCATTGCAGATGCATGGGTTCAATGCTGATACTGAAAGCAAAAAAATGCGTTTTGATGTTGTCCTCAGCTTTGATATTGACCGGAGCGAAGCAGTAAACACCCTCACAAAAGAAGTTCAGGCAAAATATCCCGACTATACATTACAGATCATTCCCGATATTGACGCATAAAATAAATCTTCAAGTGAAACCGATTTGTATTTTGATTACAGGAGAGGATGCCCGAAAATCTAATTGTTTGAATTCAATACACAAATCTAAATCGAAAATGGGTCTGCGCAAAAGAGGGCAGACCCTTTTCGAATTTATTTAAGGACATCTGACCAGCCCCTGCGCCCATAGACACGCGCCGCAGGTTGGTGCCTTGTTATACATACAATCCTTCAAATTCTCTTTTCTGTCCTCGCAACCAAGACAAATTGTGCAGCACGGAAACTCAAATTTTTTGACCCTTTCCCTGAACTCCACATACTCCTCGCCTCCGTATATTTGTCTGATATCATCATGATTTATGTTGCCGAATGAGTGTGCATAGCTCTTTCTTCTTTCGGTGTATAGGTATGTGAAGGAATTATGCAATAGCTGCATACAAGGAAAAACCTCGCCGTCATGCCGGATAAAGCAGACATTATCCTCAACAAACGGGCAGTAGTCAAGTCTTTTTTTGTATGTCTCGTTTTTGTCAAACCGATGCATTTTGCCTGTGCGGTACGGCAAGGCGTATATCGAATCATTTTCCGGCAGTTCATTGCAGGGAATGACATGGCTCAAGTTGATCAAATCAACATTATACCTGTCGGCAAATTCATTTATCTTATCAAGCTCCGGAAGATTTTCCTTCATCATCACAAAGGTAATGCCCAATTTTGTGTTTTGCCGTGTGCGGTTAAAATCCTCGATGTTTGAAATTATTCTTTCAAACAAGCTACCTCTTCGCACTTTTTCATATTCTTCTTTTGAAAAGCCGTCCATGGATATCCATACGGTGTTTATTCCGCTTTTCACAAGCCTTTCCGAGGTTTCTGCATCTAACATTACTGCATTGGTTATTAGTTCTGATCTCATTCCGTTTCTTGACGCTAAAGAAATCATGTCGCATACTCCGTTATATAAAAGCGGTTCACCCATTCCGCCGAAAAAGACCTCGTCAGCCACGCCCGAAACCAGGATTTGTTTTACCTTTTCAGCCGTTTTGTGTCCCATAAGCGAATATTTCTCGTCAAACCAATTATTGCGAAAACACATACTGCAATTCAGATTGCATAACGAGGTCAGTTCAACATACAATTTATTTATAGTTCTCATGATACATACTGTTCAGCTTCTTTGTTTGAAGCCAAGCATTCCGATCCGGACATGGTTTTGTCTTTCAAGGGAATAAAAATAATAAGTCACATTCCGACAAAAGTATAATCCTGTGCTTCAATAGCGGCTTTTATCACATCAACGGGGACATCCTTGCTGATCGTAATAACCGCAGAATTTGAATTGTGGTCGGGGGCGGCATTTTCAATCCCGTCAATAGCTTCAAGAGCTTTTTTGACTCTTGCTTCACAATGCTCGCACATCATACCTTCAATTTTTAATGTCTTTGTCATAGCCTTTTCCTCCATTTTGATTTTTCTTGCTTTTATTTTCTTGTCATGACTTGCGTCATGTATCTTAACTAAATTCAGTCTCAAAGCATTCATACACACGCATAAGCTTGACATTGCCATAGCCGCCGCGCCGTATGCAGGCTTCATTTCAACGCCGTACAGACCCATTGCAAGCGGTATGCATAGGGCATTATATATAAATGCCCAGAAAAGATTTTCGTGGATATTTCTGATAGTTGCCCGGCTCAGACGTATTGCGGCGGAAACATCCGTCAGTCTGTTCTTCATAACAACAATATCGGCGGCATCTATCGCGACATCTGCGCCTGCGCCTATTGCTATGCCCGTATCAGCCAAAGTCAGCGCGGGAGCGTCGTTTATCCCGTCACCGACCATGATGACCTTGCCTTGATTTTTCAGCTCGGATATTTTCTTCGATTTGCCGTCGGGAAGAACACCTGCTATAACCTTGTCAACGCCTGCCTGTATGCCTATCGCCTTGGCTGTGCGTTCATTGTCACCCGTGAGCATAAATACGTTTATACCCATGCCCTTAAGCTCTTTTACAGCGGCTTGTGAGTCGCTTTTTATCGTGTCTGCGACAGCGATAATGCCTATAAAGCTTCCGCCCTTTGCAAACAGCATAGGTGTTTTTCCTTCGTTGGACAGATTAGTTACTTTTGCGATATATTCCGAGGGGATATCATACTTCTCTGAGATATACTTATAGCTTCCGCCGTCAAGTATCTCGCCGTCACGTACAGCCGAAAAACCGTTTCCGGCAAGCGCTTTGAAATCTGTGACTTCGGGAATAATCATACCTGTTGTTCTTGCGATTACCGCTTTTGCAAGAGGGTGTTCACTTTTTGCTTCAAGAGCCGCAGCATAAGTGAGCAGTTCATTTTCGCTAATATCGAAAGGCAGTATGTCCGTAACATCCGGTTTGCCCTCGGTTATGGTCCCTGTCTTATCAAGCGCGACTATATTTGCTCTGCCGGCAGCTTCAAGAGAAGCCGCTGTTTTATAGAGAATGCCGTTTTTAGCGCCCACACCGCTCCCGACCATTATCGCCACGGGAGTGGCAAGCCCCAGAGCGCAGGGGCAGCTGATAACGAGTACGGATATAGCTCTTGCAATGGCAAAACCGAACTCTTTGCCTGCTATCAGCCAGCCGATAAGTGTTAATAGGGCTATTACCATAACAGCAGGGACGAATATCCCGGAGACTTTATCGGCTATCCGCGCGATAGGCGCTTTTGTAGCCGCTGCATCCGATACGGTTTTTATTATCTGTGAGAGCGTGGTATCTTCACCGACTCTTGTGGCGCGGCATCGGATATATCCCGATTTATTTATTGTTGCTGCCGAAACCGCAGAGCCTTCTTCCTTGTCAACGGGTATGCTTTCGCCTGTGAGAGCAGCTTCATCTACAGAAGTTGAGCCATATACAACAACTCCGTCAACGGGAATGCTGCCGCCCGGTCTTACTGCGAATATATCTCCTTCTTTGACTTCTTCGATGCCGACCTCGCGCTCCTCGCCGTCCAGATAAAGGATCGCGGTTTTCGGAGCGAGCTTCATAAGCCCCTTCAGAGCGTCGGTAGTCCGTCCCTTTGACATGGATTCCAGCATTTTCCCTACCGTGATAAGTGTGGGTATCATCGCTGCAGATTCAAAATACAGATTCATTCCGTATTTCATAACAATTTCATGCTCGCCGCTGCCCTGTGCAAGTATCATTATGAACAGTTCGGCTAACGAATAACCGAAAGAGGCGCTTGAACCGAGAGCGACAAGCGTATCCATATTGGGATGTCCGCTGAAAAGGGATTTGAAGCCGCCGGTGAAGAATTTCGCATTTATCAGCATAATGATAATAGCAAGAAGCATTTCAAATACACCGAGGAAGACGTAATTATTAAAGGCTGCGGGTGCCGGAAAGCCCCACATCGTATGGCCCATTGAAAAATACATCAGCACTGACAGAACTATAAGAGAGCGTATGAGACGTTTTCTGAGCTTTGGCGTTTCGGTGTCCTTTAGCACATCATCCTCCGATACCGTTCTGTTTGCGGATATTCCTTTTTTTGAAGCACCGTAGCCCGCGTTTTCAACGGCTTGGATTATATCTGTTTCCGATGCAGTACCCTCAACCCCCATTGAATTTGTAAGTAGGCTGACGGCGCAGCTTTTAACTCCCGGAACAGCGGAAACGGCCTTTTCAACTCTTGAGCTGCACGCTGCACAGCTCATTCCGGTTACATTGTACTGTTCCATTGCGGCTCCTCTCCGATTATTTCATGATCTTCTGTAATGTAGCTGCAAGCTCATCTATGACTTCATCTTTTCCTGCGCGAATATCATCTACGACGCAGCTTTTTATATGCGAGGCAAGCAGTTCCTTGTTAAAGCTGTTCAAAGCGCTGCTTATGGCCGATACCTGTGTTAAAATATCAGGGCAGTAGGCGTCGTTTTCAAGCATCCTTTCAACACCTCTGACCTGACCTTCTATCCTTTTAAGCCGATTCATCAGCGACTTAAATTCCTCCTCGCTTCGCTTCTTCTTGCGCACACAACAACATGTTTCGTCTTTTGGTTCAGACGTGCAGCAGGTGTTCTTCTCAATCATGTACAACACACCTTTCATATACCCTGATAGGGTATTTCTAATCGTATTATATACCCCGATAGGGTATTTGTCAAGCGTTTTGTGAAAAAAATTGACCTGAACGCGCAGCAAACCGGCGCGCTTGCTGTTTTGCTATGTGTGTAACGTGGGTTTTAGGGGAGCGACACGCTTGCGTGTCGTAGGTTAGTTGCGTAGCAACCGGGATGCCGGGGCGAGCAGGCGGCTTTGCCATCGACCGGACAAACGCCGTAGTTTGGGGGTGGCAGCCCCCTAAGCTAATAATTCAAACTGAAATTTATTTATCCAATGCTTCCTTGATTTTCTCTTTTATCTCTTTTGCTTTTGCATGATCCTGTCCGCTTGCGGTAACTCCGATAACAACATTTTCGGTGTGTATGACGCCGGGAAAATAGAAATCACATTGCTTCCGTTCGGAGCAGTTATTGACCGGTATATGCTTCTCTTTGCACAGCTCTGCAATTTCCCGATTGACGATTTTATCATTCGTAGCGGCAAGCACGATATCCGCATCATCAATATCCGCGCTTTCATAGAGTTTCCGGACCGTTTTCAGCTTATCGGTATTCGCAAGCTTTTGTATGTCCGGGTGGATCTCGGGTGCAACTACCGTTATTTGACCGACAAAATCATATAACGCCCGAATTCTTCTTTTGGCTATCGTTCCTGCTCCGATTACAACTATCTTCTTTTTTGAAAGATCGATAAATAACGGAAAATACAGACCTTGGCTCATATCCTGCTCCTTCTTTTATTGATTTCTCTTTTTTAATATGTGATTGAGTATGCCCCCGAATATTATAATACAGAGCGCAATGATAAGCACCCTCTTTGCCGCTTCCTGCGGGATCTGGGACTTGGATGCTATCGTATCACGATAGAAGGTCAATTTATACTCGATCTCGACCGGATGTCCCATTGCCGTCGTATCGGCAATGACCGTCATTGCATCGTCCATAACTGTGATCGGGATCACGAACTCGGAATTGCCGCCGTCAGTTGTCAGATTCTCATATCTCACACCGTCGATCAGCATGTAGTCATAATATATGCTGCTCCACAGAAGCCGTGCATACGCATATCCATCCTCCACGATAAGCAGCGTTGGTGAACTGATGCTTGCGCGACCGCTGCCGCCGGTCATATTGACCTCTATTGAATATTCGCCGTCCGCATAAGCTACGCTTACCGGTTTCGATGCCTGCGGTTCCGAAGCTGCGATTGCTTGCGCGGAAAAGAGCATCGTGCGCGATACGCACAACGAGCATATTATCATCAATGCAGCCATAAACAGGCGTTTTGGGTATCCTTGATTCATTTGTTTCACCTTAATACTTTGCTTTCCGCTTCCTTGGCGCGGCGTATGTATAATTCTCTTATTTCCCGGTATTCTCCGAGACCTTTAAGACTGCACTTTGTTTCGACGCCTGCTTTTTCAAGCTGAGCCTTCCATGATCCGTCATGTTCTCCGATCATGTCATAAAGAGCGTGATTTCCGGCGGTTACCAAAAGCGGCGTTAGTATTACTTTATCCGGCAGTCTGCTTTGGACATGATCTAAAACAGGCAGAAATCCCGGCTCATGCTCCACCGTTCCTACGATGAAATGCGCGAAACCGTCCTCTTTGAACATTTTGTTCAAAATATCATAAACGGGCAGTTTCATTTGCGTACTGCCATGTCCCATGAATACGACCGATTCGGATGAAGGTATACCGGAAAGCAACCGTTCCAAAGCAGTTGCAAGCTCTCTGACGTCTGATCGGCTGTTTAAGAGCGGACTGCCGACAGCAACGGTATCAAAGCGTTCCCTGTAGTTCCGAACGGTATGGAGCATATTCTCATTTTCCGTCCCGTCCAGCATATATGTCGGCTGAATGAGTACGTCCGCAACTCCTTGCTTATGCATCCTCTCAAGTGCTTCGGGCAGCGTATCGCGGCTTATCCCATGCGTTTTTTTGAGCTTTTGTACGATCCTTCGGCTCGTCCATGCGCTGTACATCGTGCGGTGAATAAATGCGGAGGCAAGCCCCCGCTCGATCATACCGATAGTTTTCTTACCTGCTTCGGGATATGCCGTTCCGAAGCTGACGACCAATAACGCCGATTTTTTTTGCATTATGCTCCCTCCAACCTATTATAGGTTTTTCTTTCGGTAAATAAACAGTACCGAGATAGCTCCGAATATGAATAAATAGCATAAAAGCACGATAAATCCGAAAGCTCCCGGCGCGTTTCCGTTTGCGATGCTTCTTACCATGCTGCTTGTCTGAGACAGCGGCAGGAGTGAAATGATCTGCCGAAAGCCGTTAGGCATTTGATCGGTGGAGAAAAAAGTATTGCAAAGGAAGGACATCGGCATTATGATATAGGCTGTAAATCTCGGCGCGTCCGTATAGCTTTTCGCCAAAAACGAGAAAACAAGGGCAATGGTCGCAAAGACAGTGCCGTTGAGGAAAAGTATCAAAAGCGACAACCCGTTAAAAATAAGGTTTGTCCGTATCGGGAACGTCAGTATCAATATAACTCCGCCCGCGTACATCCCTCGCAGGCTTCCGCCGATTATCTGCCCGACAATAAACTGCCAAAGCGGTGTGGGGGAGACCATGACCTGATCCAACGCCTTTTCGTACAGCCTCTGCACGCTCATGTTCTGAGCGATCGCGCTGAAGCTTCCGGTCATTGTTGCCATTGACACGATACCGGGTATCAGAAAATGAAGATATGGCTCACCGTGTGAAGTGGTCTGTATACCCATTCCGAATATGATAAGGTACATCAGCGGCGAGATCATGGCAGCAACGGTTATCTTATAAAAGTCGCGCCTGAATTCTACCCACTTTTCCCATAAAACTGTAATGATCCCCATATATGCTATCGCTCCAATTTCTGACCGGCGCATTTTACAAATACGTCCTCTAACGTCGTTGTGCGAAGTGCGCAGTCATTTTTGCTTTCACGAAGATAACTGATAGCGTCCTCGCGATTTTGAAAGAATATGCTTTCTTCATCTTCATCGACCGCAAAAGCGCCCAATTCACGAATAAGATTTTCGGGACTGTCGAGCTTTTGCAGCTTGCCACGGTTCATAAGCGCAACACGGTCACAAAGGGCTTGCGCTTCCTCCATATAGTGTGTTGTCAAGATCACCGTCATATTATCGCCGTTAAGCTTTTTTAAGAGACTCCACATCTGCCGCCTTGAAAGCGCGTCCATACCCGCGGTCGGTTCGTCAAGCAGAAGTATCTCCGGCTCGATCAGAAGAGAGCGGCATATCATGAGCTTACGCTTCATTCCGCCCGACAGATGCCTTACTGTCCGCTTTCTGTATTCCCAGAGGTCGGTCATATTAAGCAGCTCTTTTGTTTTCTCGCGTATTACGTTTCGCGGCAGAAAATACAGCCGCCCCTGATACTCCATGACCTCTTCCATGTTCATATCCTGACGCATTGAGTATTCCTGCGTGATAACGCTCAGCTTCCTCTTCTGCTTCGGCGTGTTTCGGTTCAGCGGCTGTCCGTCTATTTTGATCTCGCCCTCGGTGGGGAGAAGGACTGTCGAAAGCATGCTGATGGTCGTGGTTTTTCCGGCTCCGTTTGGCCCGAGCAGCCCGAAAAATTCGCCCGTTTCCACAGTAAAGCTTACATGGTCGACAGCGGTAAAATCGCCGAACCGTTTGGTTAAACTATCAAGCTCTATCATATTCTTATCTCGGCTCTCCGGCGATTATAAGCGAAAAATATCCCGCATCGTCCGGTATTTCTTCAAGCTCACGATACACCTTTTCATTGGGCATACTGCAATTTTCGACCGCGCAGACGGATTTTCCGCTCTTACGCAAGAGAGCCTTAACTTCCTTAATATGGCTTGCCGATTTCATCAGCACATAGTTGCCCGGATATGAAAGGTCTGCCTCCGTCATGTGTACCGCGGGGATAATGTGAAGCTGCTCGTCCCACTCTGCAAGCGGTGTGTTCATTCTTGCGGCGGCGGCGCAGAACGAGCTGATGCCGCTGACAAGCTCCACCGTATAGCCGTCCGCCTCCAGAAGATGCTGAAGATAGCTGAATGTGCAATAGATAGTAGGATCGCCTAAAGTTATATATACAACATTTACACCCTTTTCAAGGTACGCTTCGATGGTATCTGCGCAGCGGCGGTGATGGTCCTTGATCGCTGTTCTGTCCTTGATCATGGGCATATAGAGCGGCACAAGCTCCTTTTTCTCAAGTTCCGATACGTTCTGTACCGCGATCTTGTATGCCACCGCTTCCTTGGCATCGGCACCCGGAACAGCGATAACATCAGTCTCTTTGATCAGTCTTATAGCTTTCAGTGTCATAAGCTCGGGATCTCCCGGACCCACGCCTACGCCATAGACAATACCTTTTTTCATACCATAGCCTCTCTTTCTTTGTTACGCAGCTCGTATGCCGCATTTTGTAAGCATTCCGTCAAAGCTTCGAGTGTAGCACGCTCCGCTGTCCACGTATTCATTCCGAAACGCGCCGCCTCTGCCTGTGTCTGCTTTCCGATACAAACAGCCTTTACCCTTGTCATATCAAGTCCGGCGGCAATTCTTGCAAAGCCTTTTACCGTTGATGCGCTCGTGAACATTGTAAAAATCATGTCTCCGCTTTCAAGCAGTGTTTTCAGATCGAGAATCCCCATTTCTTTATACCGCGTCTCGTAAATGGGAATATCGTCTATCGTGACATTTTCCACGCGCCGCAGCTCCTCGACAAGCTCCTGGTTTCCTGCAGCAGCACGAGGGATCAGCATTCTTGCCCCCGCTTGTGTTTTCTCGGCAAGCTCTCTGCCGAGCGTCTGACCGTCATAGACAGAGGGAATAAAGTCGGCCTTTAATCCGTAATTCATCAGTTCCTTTTGAGTTCCCTGACCTATCACGGCTATTTGTACGCCGTTAAGCATACGGCAATCGCCTGTCTGCATCAAGCGTGAAAAGAACGTTTTGACTCCGGCGGGACTTGTAAATACCAGCCAATCATACTTTTTCTTTAAAAGTGATGTGATTGCATCGTCTAACCGTGTGTTTCCCACCAAAGGCTTTGTGTCAATAGCGGGAAGCTCTATCACCTCTGCACCTTTTTGACGAAGCATGGAAGAAAGAGCCGAAGAGCGTTCCTTTGGTCGGGTAACGACCGCCTTGACACCAAAGAGCGGAAGCTTTTCATACCATGCGAACCGCTCCGATAAAGCGCACACATCTCCCACAACGATGATTGCAGGTGTCTGTACTTTCTGTTTTGTGCACAGTGACGTCAGGCTGCCAACTGTTCCGATCACCCTTTTTTGTGCTGCTGTTGTGCCTCGTTCCAAAACAGCAGCCGGCGTTTTGGGATCCATTCCGGCATCCAAAAGCCCCCCGCATATATCGGGGAGTGCCGCGATACCCATTAAAAACACAAGAGTTCCGTGCATAGCGCATAACGCCTTGAAATCCAAGGAAAGCACCCGTCCCTTTTTTCGGTGACCGGTAATGATGTGAACAGAGGAACAAATATCACGGTGTGTAACAGGGATGCCGTTATAAGCAGGAACGGCAAAAGCGCTTGTAACACCCGGTACTATCTCATACGGGATATCATGCTCTATAAGCAGTTCAAGCTCCTCGCCGCCTCTGCCGAACAAAAAGGGATCTCCGCCCTTGAGCCTGACAACACGTTTGCCTTGCATTGCTTTGGTAAGAAGCAGCGCATTGATCTCGTCCTGCGGGAGCGTATGATCTCCGGACCGTTTTCCGACACTGATACGCTCGGCATTGTCCGGCATCATGCAAAGGATTCCCTGTCCGACAAGCGCGTCATATACAACGACCTCGGCTTGTTCCAAAACATCTTTGCCGCGAAGCGTAAGAAGCCCGTGATCTCCCGGTCCTGCGCCGATCAGCCAGACTTTTCCGTTCATACCTGATCCCCCCTCTGACCGCGAAGCTCGTTTGCAAGCGCAATACCGATGCCGCACGGATCGTTTGTACTTCCGGTAAGTGTGCCTTTACGGCACATACCGCTGTTTTCATCATAATATAACCCACGAAGCAAAAGCTTGTCTTTGATAATCTCGGCATACGCACATATCGGTGATGTGCAGCCGCCGTCAAGCTCTCTTACAAAGGCGCGCTCACACAATGCAACTTTCTCCGAATCCTTGCTGTTAAAATGGCTGAGATAGGAATAGTCTTCTCCGCTTCTACCCTGAATACCGAGTATGCCCTGACATGCCGCCGGTATCATCTCATCGACTGTAAAGTATCTGCTGATCCTATGCTCCAGCCCCAGACGCTTCAAGCCGGCCGCCGCAAGTATCAATGCGCCATATTCGCCGTTATCGAGCTTTCTGAGCCGCGTCTGTAAATTGCCCCGAACCGATTTAACTTCATAGGAGGGATAAATCAATTTTAACTGTTCCGCCCTCCGACGGCTTGAAGTTCCTATCGGAAGCTCCGGAACAAGCTCCGTTTGCCCTTTGGGAAGCACAAGAGCATCTCTCGGATCCTCACGGACGGAAAAGCCGACCAGCGGAAGATCCTCCGGCAGTTCCATCGGCACATCCTTGAGGCTGTGTACTGTAAGATCTGCCAGCCGGTCTCTCAGCGCACGCTCCAATTCCTTGACAAATAAGCCCTTGCCGCCTACCTGTTCAAGCGTGCGGTCGAGAATTCTATCGCCAGTCGTTTTCATTGTCAGCAAGGAAACCTGCATTTGCGGATATTGCTGTTTAAGCGCATCGACTAAAGTCATGCTTTGTATTACTGCCAGCTTGCTTTCGCGGCTTCCGACTCTTACAACGGCCTTCATGCGTTCATCTCCGTAAGAGTATGCTCGACCGCCCTAAGCGTTGTTTGCAGATCCTCCTCTGTATGCGCCTGTGAAATAAACATCGCTTCAAACTGCGAAGGGGCAAGATATATTCCTCTTTCAAGCATTTTTTTGAAATAAGACGCATATTTAGCCGTATCACAGGTATGCGCCTCTGCATCGTTATATACATCCTTATCCGTAAAGAAAACACAGCCCAGCGAACCGACATGGTTCAGGCAAAACGGAATATCAGCTTTTTCAAAAATCGCTTTCAGGCTTTTAAAGAATTTATCACATTTTCGGTTGAGCTTATCATAAAAGTCGGTATCATTCTTTAAATATGACAACTGTGCAAGACCTGCCGCCATTGCAACAGGGTTCCCGCTTAGCGTGCCAGCCTGATAGACCGGTCCGGACGGAGCGACCATTGACATGATCTCACGTTTTCCGCCGTATGCGCCGACAGGCATACCGGCGCCGATGATCTTGCCGAAGGTCGTTAGATCCGGCTGTATTCCGTAATATCCCTGCGCTCCGTCAGGCGCAAGACGGAAGCCTGTGATCACCTCATCAAATATCAAAAGAGCTTCATTTTCATCACATATTCTCCGAAGCCCCTCTAAAAATCCGTCTGTCGGCAGGACAACGCCCATATTGGCGCCGACAGGCTCCACGATCACGGCTGCGATCTCATCACGGTTACTTTCAAATAGCAAACGGACGCTATCAAGATCGTTGTAAACAGCAGTCAAAGTATCTTTTGTGCATCCTGCGGGAACTCCGGCACTGCCGGGGATGCCTTGCGTCATGACGCCCGATCCGGCTTTGACAAGCATTGCGTCGCTGTGTCCGTGATAACAGCCGGAAAACTTTATTATCTTATCCTTGCCGGTATATCCGCGAGCAGCTCTGATAGCACTCATGACCGCTTCCGTTCCCGAATTTACCATTCTTATCATTTCAACAGACGAAACCATATCGCAGATCAGCTCCGCCATCTGCACCTCGCGCTCAGTAGCCGCGCCAAAGCTCAGACCCTCACGGGCGGCGCGTTCGACCGCCTCCAGCACAATAGGATTACTATGTCCCAGAAGCATCGGACCCCATGAACCGATATAGTCTATGTACTCATTTCCTTCAACATCCCAAATGCGGTCGCCGATAGCTTTTTTAATAAAGCGCGGTGTCATTCCAACGGACGCGAATGCGCGGACAGGACTGTTCACTCCTCCCGGAATACAAGTCTTTGCCCTTTGAAACAGCTTTTCCGAACCGGTCATTGTCCGACTCTCCCTTCTTTTATCAGTTGTGCAAGCTCTTTTGCGTAATATGTAATATATATATCTGCTCCCGCGCGGTACGCAGAGGCTGCCATTTCGTATATTATCCTGTCTTCGTCTATCCAGCCCTTTGCCGCTGCCGCTTTTACCATAGCGTATTCGCCGCTGACGCTGTATGCCGCTACAGGAAGATCGATCTTCTCGCGCACCTCTCGCACAAGATCGAGATAGGACATCGCAGGCTTTACCATGATGATGTCTGCGCCCTCCTGTACGTCCAGCAACGCTTCTTTCAGACCCTCTCGGCGGTTATGAAAATCCATCTGATAGCTTTTCCTGTCCCCGAATGCCGGCGCGGAATCCGCCGCCTCGCGGAAGGGGCCGTAGAATGATGATGCATACTTTACCGCGTAGGACATAATAGGTATCGTTTCAAAGTGATTATTGTCCAAAGTCTCACGGATCGCTCTTATGCGTCCGTCCATCATATCGGAGGGCGCTACCATGTCCGCGCCTGCCTGTGCGTGTGACAGCGCGGTCTTTGCCAGCAGTTCAAGCGTAAGGTCGTTATCCACATCATGGCCGCACAGCATACCGCAGTGTCCGTGTGATGTGTATTCGCACATACATACATCGGTAATAAGATAAAGCTCCGGATAACGCTCTTTAATGTGGCGCAGGGCGCGCTGTACGATACCGTTTTCCGCGTATGCTCCGCTTCCTTTATCGTCTTTTTCGGCGGGGATGCCAAACAGAAGCAGACTCATCACACCCGATTCCATGAGCTGTTCAAGAGCTTCATCGACCTTGTCTATACTGTAACGGTATTGACCGGGCATAGAGCCTATCTCTTCGCGCTTTCCATTGCCGTCCATGACAAACAGCGGATAGATCAAAGAATCAGTATTAACAGCGGATTCTCTTACCATTTTGCGCAGTGTCGGGTTGCCACGCAGTCTTCTCGGTCTTATCGGATTATTCATACTAACATCACCTTTCCTGTTTACAAGGGTTTACTCATTATCTCTTCCATGGCGTTCAGGCACTCTCTGAGCGTGTCATCGGACAGCTTGGCGCGAAGTCCGAACAACAGTCTGTTCATCATCCTTGATGATGCGGCTTCAATTTCCAGCGACAGCTTATGCTTTTCTTCATCGTCCAACGGGATATTCCTGAGTGCGGGCACCATGCGCCCGGACACATCCGAGCCTGTGGTTTCTTTCAAATGCTGTATCATAGGAACAAAGTTCTTTCCGTCGTACCATTCATAAAATGCCGCAAGCTCTTCGGATATTATCTTTTCAGCCGATTCTATATTGGTTTTCAGTTGCTCAGACTGCGGATCTATCCGGAAAGAATCGGTATCATAAAGTGTCAGCCACGGAAGCTCCGCTGCTTCCTGCTCAATATCGCGCGGGACTGCAAGGTCGATCATACAAATTTTATGCTTCGGCATCAATTGCTGCAGCTCCTGCATCCGCAGCGTATAATTGGGACTGCTTGTAGCGCTGACCACAAGCTCGCATTCGGGCAGAGCTTCAAATCTTTTTTGATAGTCTATCCTGTGACAGCCCGACGGAATATCCACTATGCCGCTATGATATTGACGTACCGTTACGGTCACGTCTGCTCCACGATCCAAAAGAGCCTGCGCCGACAGCTTACCCATCATGCCGTTTCCTATCACAAGACATTTTTTGCCGCCTGTGTCGATCCCCTGACTTTTTAAGAGATCCAGTGCCGTATGTATTACAGACCGGTCGGCGGAGGAAAGCTTTGTTTCCGTTTTGACACGTTTCGCTGCTGTAACGGCGCATCGGAACAGTACCTCTAACGTATGGTCTGTTGCATAATTGCTTCGGGCAAACGCAAGAGCTTCACGCACCTGCGTGATTATCTGATCCTCTCCGATGATCCTCGATTCCAGACCGCAGGCAACACGAAACAGACGCAAAACCGCATCGTTTCCCGATAACTCGGAAAAATATGTCCGATATTGTTCGTGATCTGCGTTCAGGAAGCTGCACAGTACATTCGTCGGAGAGAGCATATTGCTTTCATCCAAACTCATCCATACCTCCATACGGTTACAGGTGGAAAGCAGAACGCAGCCTTGGGCAGCTGTCCGCTCTTTTATATACGTATAGAATTCTTCTATCCTTCGCTTGGTAAGCGAAAAGGTACTTCTCACATCAAGGCTTGCTTTTTTGTGGTCAATACCTGCCATAATGATCGCCATTGTTCTCCCTCGTTGCAGTAAAGCATTAAACGGCTATGGGAACAGACAGAAATACTGTTACCATAGCCGCTTTTTCTATAGTTGATCCACGATTTGCAGCAGTTCTTCTGACTTGCACTTCCGAAGCAGCAGCTTCATCTGAATGCTTATGCCTTCTCGGGTTTCCCCAATGACCGACTTTCGTCACAAAACATTCATCTGTGTTTACAGCGGCGGTACCGTTCGCGATTTGCACACGATTCTCTATTATCCCGATATACGCCATAGGTATAAGGGGCACTGCAAATAGATTATTAAGTTTATTATACTTTGTAAAGTATCACATAAGATACCTCTACATGATACCGCAATCTTGCGATTTTGTCAAGGTGTTTATCAAGGAAAAACAAAAAGAATTACGAAAGCTTTATAACAAAAAATTCGCAATGGATAAATGAAAATGCTTCGGAAAGGTTGACATTTTGCCTGATTTGTGTTAGAATAATAGTACAAATTCAATCACCGGAGGTGAATTAAGTGACTAACAGTGACAGTTGCGGGTCAAGCGGGCGACAACAGCATGATTTCAGATACAGCGGTACTGTTAGAGCTATCGCTTGATTGTGTTTGAGATAAATATGTGACTGCCCGTATGTGACCTGTTCATATACGGGATTTTTATGCCCATTGTCCCTTCTGCCTATAAATCGGAAGGAGGATAAGTCAATGGAAAATAAGGAGAAACTACAGACTATAGAAGCAACGGCGGTAAAGCCGGATTATACAGCAGAAATCAGCGCCATACTTCATAGCAATGCAGCGCCAAAAGCGTTGATGAATCAGCTTGAAGACTATCACGCAAATGATATTGCCGAGGTGTTGGAAGCGTTATCTGAACAGGAACGAAAAAAATTCTATCGTATATGCAGTATAGAGATGCTGGCGGAGATATTCGAGTTTTTTGATGAAGAAGACGCCGGTATCTATCTGAATGAAATGGACATCCGTAAGGCGGGGGCTGTTGTGTCGAAGCTTGATACTGATACGGCAGTTGAAACGCTGCGGACGATCGGAAAAGAAAAACGAGCACTTATCATTGATGCCGTAGAACCGGAGGTTCAGAAAGAAATCAAGCTCATTGCCTCTTTTGACGAGGATGAGATCGGTAGCAGAATGACAACAAACTGCATTATGATCCGTGAAGATATGTCGGTCAAGGAAGCGATGAATGAGCTCGTTCGTCAGGCAGAGGAAAACGATAATATTACAACCTTGTTCGTGACAGATGAGAACGGCGGATTTAACGGCGCGATTGACCTGAAAGATCTAATTACAGCACGGAGCGGAACGTCGTTGTCCGAATTGATTGCAGCTTCGTTTCCGTATGTTTATGCAAATGAGCAGACATCCGACTGTATTGAAAAGCTGAAGGACTATTCCGAGAGCATTATTCCTGTTCTCGATGACAGCAACAAGATGCTCGGTGTTATCACGGCACAAAACATCATTGAAGCCGTTGATGATGAAATGGGTGAAGATTACGTCCGCCTCGCAGGCTTGACCGCAGAGGAAGATCTGAATGAACCGCTTATGCAAAGCATGAAAAAGCGTCTGCCTTGGCTGATCACGCTTTTGGTTCTGGGGATGCTCGTTTCTACGGTTGTCGGCACATTTGAGAATGTAGTGGCACAGCTAACGCTCATTATGGCTTTTCAGTCGCTGATACTGGATATGGCGGGTAATGTCGGGACACAGTCACTCGCCGTGACGATTCGTGTACTGACAGACGAAAGCTTGTCTTTTCGACAGAAAATGCAGCTTGTTACGAAGGAAATGCGTATCGGATTATGCAACGGGTTGCTGCTCGGTTTTCTCTCCTTTATTGCTATAGGGCTGTATATATCCGTTTTCAAAGGGAAAGAACCTCTTTTTGCTTTTGCGGTATCAGGCTGTATCGGTGTGTCTTTGATAATCGCTATGATAATATCCAGTGCTGTTGGCACACTTATACCGCTTTTCTTCAAAAAGATAAAGGTTGATCCGGCTGTTGCATCCGGACCACTGATCACCACGGTAAACGATCTTGTTGCAGTGGTATCGTATTACGGCATGAGTTGGATCTTGTTGATTAGTGTTTTGCATCTCACATAAAAACAGGAGAATACTTTGGCAGAAAAGAAAACAGAAAACATCATTGATAATGCAACAGTGCAGCTGTAAACTGCGCTGTTGCAGTTACTTTGCAAATTTACTTCACTCAAAAACACGCAAAAATTGTGTGCGTGCTCTTTACAAATTTATGGATGACGTGGGGACGTTATGGATGACGCGGGGACGTGCCATTTTTGAGATGACGGGGTGTGCGGAGAAAGTTGTGTAAGCAATATCTGACAACCTTCGACAAGGTGAAAATTACAGGTATAAACTTAATGCAGGATGGCACGTCCCCACGTCACAGAACAGTACCATAATAAACAACAAAGCCGCCCGATTATTGTATATTCAGGACGGCTTTTTCAGCGCAAAAAAATAAGAAGCCGAAGCTCCTTACTTAATATAATTTATTGTTTGGAGTAAATACTCCTTTTTGTCGGGAGGAAGATACTTCCACCCATCGTAGAATGTTTTTAATTCCGGTGTCAATTCAACCATTTCATTATCCGTGAAAAACTCCGCCAAAGTAATATTTAATGTATCGCATATTGCTTCAATCGTTGCTATTGTTGGGATAGTGCCACGGTGGAAAATATTAGATATGGTGGCCGGAGGAATAGAGCATTCTTTTGCCAGTCTGTATTTTGTCCAACCTTGCTTCACTAATACTTCTTCAAGCCGTTTTTTGACATCCATATTCCCACCTCGCTTTCTGAATAATATTATACTATTCATCTGAATAGTTTCATAGACCGCAATCTGAACTATAATATTTTTATTTCTTGCATACTGCATATTGAATATTATTTTATTTTATGGTATGCTATATACAAGCAAACGAGGTGTGCGTATATGGAATACGATAAAAACAAAACATGCTGTTTCATCGGTCACAGAAAAATCAACGAAACGGACAGGTTTCGAGCTGACTTATATGCTATAATTGAGGATTTAATAATAACTAATGCGGTCTGTAATTTTCTGTTTGGGAGCAGGAGCGATTTCAATGATTTGTGTTTTGAAATTGTCACAGAATTAAAAGAAAAACATCCTCAAATAATTAGGGTTTACGTCCGCGCTGAATTTCCGTACATAAACGATGATTACAGAGATTATCTGTTGGAGAAATACGAAGATACCTATTATCCTGAACACATGGTAGATGCAGGCAGGGCGGCTTATGTTGAAAGGAATTACGAAATGATAAATAATAGCGATTATTGTATCTGCTACTATGACGAAAGCTATGCGCCGCCACGCAGGCGGAACAGCCACAGAGATCTGACGGATTACCAACCAAAAAGCGGCACGAAAATCGCCTATGAATATGCGGTTAAAAAGTGCTGTCAGGTTATAAACGTCTTTACGGGAAATTAAGAAGCTGGAATTACTTATTTCATCATTTTCGTTGTTTCAAAAGAGCTAACAGCTCTACAACAGGGACTTGAACTATTTTGAAAAAGCAAGTATTTATGCGGGCTTGAAGGGTTCAAGTCCCTTCCTGTGCTCCGATTTTTGCGAAAATTTGTAATAAGACCAAAAGTACACTTTTTTGCGAAAATACAAGAAATGGCTTAACCACGCGGGTTTCAGGCATTTTGGTTCAAAACCTTGAAGTACACTTGTCAAGTTTTTTTCTGTAACATAAGCTGATCCGGAAATATTTTTGCCGATTTTTTGCTGTTTTTACAAAAAAAATAAGGCCTCCGGAAAAATCTCAGAAAGCCCGAAAAAGCGCGTGGTTGTGCAATGCGGTCAACTTAAGCCAAAGAAAAGCAGCTCCACTTCAAAATGGCGGCTGCTTTTCTTGTAAATCATATAAGATTTACCTTTCTCTGTGTTTTAAATAGCACATTTCCAATTTGTTGCATGCAAAAAAAGAGGCT
>JAFRDB010000123.1 GCA_017404065.1 Clostridia bacterium | reverse complement strand
TATATAAAAAAAATAAAATTCATATAGTTGATAATATTATCAACTGATTGGAAAGGAAAAATTAAATGAAATTCGTATGTTCAAAAACAATATTAAATAAAATTGTTACTATTGTTCAGAAGGCAATTGTTAATAAAACATCATACCCTATACTTGAATGTATAAAAATCAATGCTGATTCTGACGGTCATGTTACATTTACTTCAAGCAGCACTGATATTTGTATTGAATATAATAGCGAAATAACTGTATATGAAAGCGGTTCTGTTGCTTTACCATCCAAAATATTCGGTGAAATAGTAAGAAAGTTGCCGGAGGGTGGAGTTAACATAAACATAAACCCGAAAAATTTTGTTGCCCATATAGAATGTGAAAACAGTGAATTTAATATACAGGGAATGTCTTCTGAAGAATTTCCTGCTGTTCCTATAATAGATTCTGTTTATACTACAAACATGAGCCATAAGACATTAAAGGAAACAATAAGAAAAATATTCCCATTTATTGCTGTTCAGGAGCAGAGACGACCTGTTATTACAGGAGCTCTGTTTGATTTTAAAAAGGAATCTTTAAATGTTGTAGGCACTGATTCATTAAGGCTTGCTGTAGTAAAAATTAATAATACTACTGAAGCAGAGGAAAAGAAATTTGTAGTACCGGGAACGACTCTTTCAAAGCTTAGTCAGCTTCTTTCAGACGATGAAGAAGAACATATAAAGATAGAGGTATCGGATAAAAATATTCTCTTTGATTTTGGTGAGTTTCAGGTTTATTCAAGATTACTTGACGGTGAATTCTTTAAATATGAGGTAATACTTTCCGCTTCAAATTCTATAAAGATAACCGCGGATAAAACCAGCCTTATAAACAGCTTTGAAAGAGCAAATCTTATAATAAATGATGAGCTTTCTTCAAAAACATCAAATATAATTCCGGTAAGAATAAATATTTCTTATGGAAAAATAGAAATATCCTGCAAAACCTCAAGAGGAAATGTTAATGATTCTTTAAAAGTAGGTCATGAGGGAGGAGATATTATAATCGGTCTCAACTGCCGTTTTATTCTTGATGCCCTTAATGCCTGCGATGATGATAATGTTATTATGGAATTTTCCGCTCCAACAAGCGGCTGCTTTATAAGACCTGAGGATGGAAGCGATAAATATACTTATATGGTATTGCCTGTAAGATTATATAACTAATAGAATAAATTTTAAAATAAGGGTCGGAACGGAGATCACTATGAAATACACTTCAATATTTCACAATGAAACAGGAGAAAATACCTGGCTTGTTTATGATGAACTCACAAGAAACGGTGTTATAATAGATCCGGGTTGTAAGATAGATGATATAATGGATATGATAAATGAAAATGATGTTAAAGTAAGATATATACTTTTAACACACTGTCATTATGATCATATTATGAGTCTTATTCCTCTTAAAAATAAAACAAACGCTGAAATAGTTACCGGAGCAAGAGGAAGCATAAACCTTGGTGATCCTAATGTTAATATTACTTTGCATGGTCTTGGATATGAAATATCAGGAATTCATGCGGATAAGATATTAAAGGATAATGAGATACTCTCTCTTGACGGACTCAACTTCAAATGTATATATACTCCCGGTCATACTTCATGCGGTGTATGTTATCTTATAGAAAATGATCTGTTCTGCGGCGATACCTTATTTTTACGTTCCTGCGGAAGATGGGATCTTCCTACGGGCGATATGGATATTTTATTTGATTCGATAAGAAATAGGTTATATACACTTCCTGATAATACTATAGTACATTCGGGTCATGGCAGTGATACTTCTATCGGTTATGAAAAAAAATTCAACTTCTGTGTGCGGCCATGATAGAAATAATTCAGAACGGTTTTAAGTGTTCTTATGAGATGAGATTATTTGCGGGATTATTCTTCTCTGATGATGAAGATGTAATTATAATGCAGAATTTCATATATAAAGGAAATGTAATAAATGCATATACACATATATTATTTTGCGGCACCTCTTATTTTGAGGATTATTATTTTAAATTTAATACTTACGGAAGAACCAATAAGACTATAAAAAAAATATTTATTGCAACATGTACAAAATCTTTTTATCACGCTGCAATGAAGATAAGAAAAATAAACCTTCCTTGGGGAGCAATGTGTGGTATAAGACCTGCAAAGAATGTTAGAGAGCTTAAGGAAGAAGGATATAGCTCTGATGAGATACGTGATATTTTTCATCGTGTGTATGAGGTATCAGAAGATAAAACAGAGCTTGCCATGACTGTTGCAGAAAATGAAAAGAATATTATTTCTGATATAGGAAAAAAAAGTGTAAGTATATATATAGGTATTCCGTTTTGTCCTACAAGATGTGTATATTGCTCTTTTGTATCTACAGATATAAGAGTTAGCGGAAAATATATGGATGGATTTTGTGAAAAGCTTATTCTTGAAATAGATAAAACAGCAGAGCTTTTAAAAAGAACAGGATTATATACAGAAAATATATATATAGGAGGAGGGACCCCCACAACTCTTCCTCCTCACTGGTTAGAAAGTATATTAAGACGTATATATGATAAGTTTGATATGAGTCATGTAAAGGAGTTTACAGTTGAGGCCGGAAGACCCGATACTATAACTTATGATAAACTGGATGTTTTAAAAAAATATGCAGTTAACAGAATAAGTATCAATCCGCAGACAATGAATGATGTTACTCTTAAAAAAATAGGTAGAGGTCATAATAAGGAGATGGTGTATAAAGCATTTGATATGGCTCGAAAAACCGGATTTAAAGTGATAAATACCGATCTTATTGCCGGACTTCCGGATGAAACTCCTGATATGTATAAATCCTCTCTTGAGGAGATAATAAATCTTCGTCCTGAGAATATAACTGTTCATTCTTTATGTATTAAAAGCGCGGCAAATTTTAAATTTACCGATAATGAGCTTGCAAAGAGTGAGTATATGAATGAGATGCTGTCATATACTCAAATGCGTATGAATGAGGAGGGATATATCCCTTATTATATGTATAGACAAAAGAATAGCTCGGGTAATTTGGAAAATGTAGGATATGCAATTCCCGGAACTATGAATTCTTATAATGTAAATATTATGGAGGAGAAGCAGACCATAATTGCACTCGGTGGTGGAGGATCGTCAAAGATAGTTATAGGTGACAGGATAGAAAGGGTTTTTAATTTTAAGGACCCACTTGAATATATACGCAGATTTGATGATATATTAAAGAAAAAAGATGAAACAGAGGTGATAATAAATGGACAGTGAGATATTAGATATTATAGTACGCGAATATGAAGAGCAGATGAAAGAAAACATTAAAAAAAGAGATATAAGTATAAAAAAGGCTTATGAGTCAGTTCCGGAAATAAAAGAAATTGATAAACAGTTTTCTGTAATAGGCAGCAACACTCTGAAAAAAATATTTAAAGATCCTGATAACATTAACGCAAAAAAAGAAATGAAGGATAAGTTCAGTATACTGTCTCAAAGAAAAAAAGAGCTTCTTTTAAAAAATAATATTCCTCTTGATTATGATAAAATCAAATATAAATGTGATATCTGCAAGGACTCCGGATATATAGAAGGTGTTGGGCGCTGCAGTTGTTTTAAACAGAGAATGATAGATATTTTATATGAAAGATCTAATATGGGTGATCTTATAAAGCGTCAGAGTTTTAACAGCTTCAATGATAATTTTTATTCCAAATCAAAGGTGAAGGGATATGATAATACTCCGTATGATAATATGGAAAAAATAAAAGATTTCTGCATGGAGTTTTGCAAAAGTTTTGATAAGCCTTCGAAAAGCCTTATGTTTTATGGAGATACAGGACTTGGAAAAACATTTATGTCAAGCTGTATTGCAAAGGAAATAATGGATAAAGGATATACCGTTATTTATATTAGAGCGATAAGACTTTTCAAGATTTTTGATGATGATCGCTTTGGCAGACTTGATGATGGAATCAAATGGCTTTATAATTGTGATCTTCTGATAATAGATGATCTTGGAACAGAAATAAATACAAAAAATAATACTCCTTATCTGTTAGAGCTTATAAATGAGCGTATAGATAACGGAAAGAAAATGATAATAAATACTAATAATAATATTGATGGGCTTGAAAAGCTTTATACAAAAAGATTTACATCACGTCTTATGGAGAGTTTTGATGTTATGACTTTTTATGGAGATGATATTAGACGTCAAAAGCTGTTCAGGAAAAAAAGAGTATGAAAAATTAGTTGAGATTGGGTATATGATTTCAACTATAGATTAAAGGGTTTTTAAGAAAAAGTTTTTTTGGAAGGATTTAAATGTCATAAGTTTGAATCCGCTTATATCCCTTAGGCATACTTTATAATAATGATTATGGAGTGAAAAGAGAGGCTTCCTCAAAAGTAGTGAATTTACCCTTTAAATGACGACTGTTTTATGATAAATTGTTGATACGGGGACGGTAAAAAATACTGTCCCCGAAAGCAACAACTTTATAAAAAGCTATCATAGGAAGCAAAATAAAAGAAAAATTTTAACTCCCGATTTAATGATTTTTCAAAATTTTATAACTTTATCTTTAAGGTTCTCAGATATTCCTTTTTCTCCATGGAAATACGGCGGCTTTCTGCCGCTTTTTGAATAGCTTTGTTATGTGTCCACGTGCTTAATTTTTTTTCTTCTATAAAAGGCAAAACGGCATCATACTGCTTTGCCAGCGCCGTAGCAAAATACCATGCAACCATCATTTTTATATAGTATTCCTCACTTTTCACATTGGCTACAATATGAAGATAAGATATGTCAAAATCCTCATCAAGGAAATGCTCCATCAGCATACCTATAGCGAACCTTACGGTATATGTGCAGTCCGATCCTATCCAACGCCTTATTTCCACAAGCAGCTCACTCTTATGTTTTTTAAATATCTTGGGCGACATCTGATCGCAGGTCGCCCAATTATCCACAAAAGGAAGAAATTTGTTTAACTCATTAATGCAGCTTTCGAGATCCCGCATGCCGGAAATAGTGAACGCATGGAGTTGATTTTCGTCAAAATACTTATGAGGAAGAGAGGATAGGAACTCGCAAATATCATCTCTTTTTGACAGCTCCTTTGCAAGTCTGCGCAGGTCAGGCGTTCTCACGCCGATGAATAACTCGGAAGGCACTGTGGGAATAAGTTTTGACTGAAAATCACGATACCCTTCATCCTGCAGTCGATACAGCTCTTTTCTTATCTCATCGATTATCATTTATATCAGCCCTCCGGCAGTTCCTCTTCCGTCTCTCCTTCCGGCTCAGGCTCCTCCGTCGGCTCCGGCTTCTCTGTTTCTGTCGGTTCTTCCGTTATCACAGGCTCCTCGGTCGGTTCCTCTGTTTCTATAGGCTCCACAGTAGGTATAGGCTGCTCTGTCTCCTCCGGTTCTTCCGGCTCTTCCGTTACCACTGGATCGTCTGTCGGTTCAGGATCATCTATTTGTATATCATAGTCCTGACCGATGTACTCCTTTATTATCTTCAGAAGAAGATCATTGAGATACTCTACATCATAGCTGCCGATGGTCGGTTCTATATGGCTGTATCCTATACCGCTGTCATCTGTAAGAAATACATAAGTGCCGCCGGTCGCAAGCGCGAGAGAGCGCAGGAAAAATTCCGTTTTTTTATCTACGCCGCTTGATGCTACAGGGATAATGTGTATCCCCTTTTCAACAGCCGAATTTACTGCGATCTGTATATTATTAACTACCTCCTGCGTAAAGTGGGGGGGAGCGTCCAACACGAGGAACAGCAGTCTTGACCGCGCGCTTACACTCCAGTCATGCTCGTTTACGGAATCAAGCAGAGCAAGATCTACTGCTTCTTCATAATCGCCGCCGCCTGACGCGTACTGTCTTGATATTTGTGAAACCACCTTATCCACATTAGTTGTGAAAGGGAACGACTTTACGGTATAGGAATCCGTTGTGTCGCGATAATAGTTACAGGAAAGACGAACATTGGTGTCAAGCCGTATCACCACATCTTTAAGCTCCTCTTTGATATATCGGAGTTCATCGCCCATTGAGCCTGTTGTGTCTATTGTAAACATGAGATCAAGTATATCCTCGCTCTCGTCCGGATCAGGTGATACACGGTTTATATCTATAGGTATCTCCCATTTCCGCTGCATTTCCGAATACTCCTGATTTTGCATCAGCCCTTCCCAGAAATCATAGTGCTCATAATCGCTCCAGCGGCCCGCGGTAAGCTGTCCAGGAGTGATTTGATCCGGATAATCGATATCAGGATATTCCGGATCGATTATGATTTCCGGAATATGTTCGGTACCGTCTATGGAAGGCACGGCTGCTGATGCGGCTGTCTTTGCGCTACCACCGCCACCGCCGCGAAGGCTTGTATCGGAGGCTCTTTCGACCAATGTTCCGCTCGCAGCGCCGTCCTCATAGACCATGCCGGCACCTGTTGGATACATCTCGTATTCCTCATACTCGTCATATTCATCCTTTAATTCCGCGTCCAGCGCATCAACTAATTTTACTCCATCCTTATCCGCACAATTTATAGCATTAAACACGAGCGCAGCGAACTTGCCGCGTGTCAGCTCCTCGCCGATCTCTGCCGAAACATCCTTTAACAGACCCAGGTCGTTTGCCTTGTTAATATATCCATCAGGATATGAAAGGCTTTCATCCGCATAGCCTAAAAGACAGACCAGCAGCTTTAACGCCTGCTCATAAGTAACATTGCTCTCCGGTAGATATTCTTCATCACTCACGCCATTTACCATATCAAGCGATACACCCTTGTACACATAGCCGCTCGCCCAGTGGCTTATGGGAACATCGGTAAACTTATCTATCTCCGCCTTATACCACTTTGAATCGTCAAAGCCGGTTGAGCGCAATATTATCGTTATTGCCTGTGCGCGGGTAAGGTTGTATTCCTCGTGAAGATATCCGTCTTCAAATCCGTTTATAACACCCTTGTCCTTCAATTCCTGGATAGGAGTAGCTCCGTATGCGGGCATGCATGCCGCCGCGACAGCCGCCGCCGCTATTATTGATATGAGTTTCTTTTTCATGTCGTTCTCCCTTCTTAAAACTTATGAACATTACTTCTACTTTTCCGTTGTAAGGTATCCGTACATCAGCGCGGCTGCCTCGGCACGCGTAAGGCTATCCTTTGGTCGTACCTCGCCCGCGTCGCCCTTTACTATTCCATAGCCGCGCAGTATTGCGAGAGCGCCCGTCTTTTCCGGTGTTATATCTGCGCCATCATTAAAGCCCGGCGCAAATATGTCCATTGTCGCAAGTTTGCCAAAGCCCATGAGCCTTGCCACGTACATAAACGCGTCCTCTCGCAGAACGGTATCGTTCGGCGCCTTTTCGTTTTTGGGGATTATATCCTCAGCGCGGCTGTAAAGATCATCTGTTTCATTTTCAAAAATATACATCCCCGCTGTGAGCATCCGTAAAAGCTCCTTCTGCGTGATCTTATCATCAGGTCTGAATTCGGTTCCCGGAAGTCCCGCGCCGTACTGCGCCACAGCCTTTATAATATCCTCCGCCCAGTGACCGGATATATCGGAATAAACATATTCCTTTGGATCATCTACGGTGTAGGGAGGTTTTATTTTCTCGCCGGTCACTGCGTTTATTTCCGTGTAAGCACCGTCTGAGGTATAGCACATTCTAAAAGCATCGCCGCTTTTCACATAAACCGTATGCACCGGTGCAAGCTCCTCCATCTTTGAGCGAGCCGACACTTCGTCTATTGCCGCTGAGGGATCTGCAAAGCCGGCAACGTCATCGTCCCACTCCTGTGAAAAGCTTGAAATTAAGCCTGTTCCAAGATCATATTCAGCTTGCAGATAGTTGTTATCATACTTTATGTCGTTTATGAGCCTTGAATATTTTAAATCTGCACTATACCCCGGCTCAGTCTCCTGCTCTGCGCATTCGGAAAGCTTTGCGCCGAATTCCTTTTCTAAGAAAGTCCTGATTTTTTCAAGACCTTCCTTGTATCGGTCATCAGTATAATTCTCGTCATGATCGGTATCATAGTAATAGCTGTAAAAGCTCAGCAGCTCACCGGTCATTCCGTCCGCGCGAATATGAATATCTATCGGCTCCTGCGGAGTTTTTTTGTCATAGCCAGTATAGTAGCTGTAATCCAGGCTTACAATATATTTACCACTCTCTTTGTATATGCCTCGCATAAATTTGTCCGGTGAAGGGATCGTTCCGAACACTTCCATCTCGTTTATGCTTTTTATTATCTCGCCCGTGGATTTCAGACCCTTAACGTTATCGAGCTCGGCACGCTCCTCCGGCGAAAGCTTATCCGCAGCGGAATTCTCTTCCATCGTTCCCCCAGCCGAGGCAAAGCCGCGGTCATTTGCCCATTTTTCATCTGCCTTTATCTCTTTGCCGGTATATACCGAAACATATCCCGCGTTATAGTCCTTGAAACGATACACAAGCTCCGGCGCTTCATTCATATCGTCTCCGCTGCGATAGTACTTTATCGGATTGCGATATACAAGCTCAAGAGGAAATTCATCATAATAAACAACCGGCTCAAAAACATTCATTTCCTCTGCCGCCATAAAAACGGTACTATAGTCTATATCTATGCTGCAGTCTGTTACGTAAAAATTATCATTAAAGTATTTTACCGTTACAATTGCTCTGTTGCCCTCAACGGGTATGCCGCTCTTTCTTCGTTCAAACCAGAACTGCGCTCCGTTCACAATGACATCTTCGCGTGCGGTATCGACCAGCCGATCATCGTCCTTGAACATCTCCGGCGCGGCTTTCTTTAAAAAAGCTTCTGCAGCTTCAAAATAATCCGCACGCGGCTTGTAAACGTATGTACCCGACACGGGAATATCCGGTGAGAAATAGTGATAAGATGACACACGCCCCTCCTCATCAGCGCTGACGCTTATGCGCGCGCTTGTTTCGGGATCGATCCATTCAAAATTATAATGTGTTCCGTCCTCGTATGAATATGTGCTGCTTTGGAACCGGCTCAGCTCCTGCGGTATGTCCACCCGGCTCTTTACTGAGATGAGAGCATTTTCCATTGCGTTGTCCTCCGCCAGTGCGGGAATACTCCCGGCAGCCAGCGCCACGGCTGCCAATATTGCTGTTATCTGTTTTTTCATATCCTTCACTCCTCCTTTATTCTGTATCCTCTGTAGGTTCCTCTGTAGGCTGCGAAACAGCCGCCGATGCCGCCGCACCGCCGCCTCCGCCGCTTTTCGGCACAGATGCCCGTATTACAGACTCAGTGTCTGTGTTGCTTGCGGCCTCATCCGCCGCTGATTCGCTTTGCACTTCAGATCCTGACATTATTATTGACGATGCGACCACGATCTCTTCTGCCTCTGCAGTCTGTTCCTCCGAAGCGGTGTTTTCCTCACCGGCAGCTGCCGGTGCTGCCTCCCGGATCGTTGAAGCTTCTTTTGCATTATTAGTGTCCCTGCTATGAATCTCTGTACTCTCCTTCGCAACCTGCGTGTTTTGCTGTTTTGCGTTTTCCTTTGCAGTCTGTGTGTTCTGCTGTTTTGCGTTTTCTTTTGCAGTCTGTGTGTTCTGCTGTTTTACATTTTCTTGCGTTGCCTGCGATGATTGATGCTGTGTTTTTTTGTTTCCGTTGTTAGCGGTGGTATCTGTATCCTCCTCGATACTGCCGTTAGCATCTATCGCCGTTTCATCTGCTTGCGCAAGCTCAAAAGCGTTGCTTTCAGGCAGCTCGCTTGCCTGCGCCGTCTCTTTCTGCGCCGTGTACTCCAAAGGAGCAATTCGCGCATGATGCAGCGCAAAAACGATCACCAAGCTCGCCGCAATACCCGACGCGATACCGGCAGATAACGGTCTTATAAAATTACCTTTTTGTTTTTCTCCCTTTGCGGAGGCTTTTATGATTTTATTTTTTAGTTCGTCCGACATTTTTATGTCATCCATCGCCGATCTGTAGCTCTTACTCAAAATCATATCCCTCCTTTAAAACTGTTTTAAGCCGGGCCCTCGCCCTGTGAAGGTCGGAGCGCACGCTTGATTCATTTCTTCCTATCATTTGCGCGATCTCAGGCGTAGAATATTCCTCATAGTAGTAGAGGTGGATGACCGTCCTGTATTTCTCAGGCAGCGCCAGCACAGCAGCAAGGACCTCCGGAGTGTCATTATGCTTATCATATACGGCTATATTCGTGTTTTCTATCCGCTCTGCACGTCTTATTCTGAAAAATCTGAGCCTGTTTTTACATATATTTATGGTAACGCGTATTATCCATGCCTTTTCGTGTTCTGCATCATCAAATTCCGGCTGCGTTTCAATGAGCTTTATAAATACATCCTGCGCTGCGTCCTCCGCGTCCGGCACATTCTTCATATAGGTATAGCATAATCGGAAAATCATATCGCCGTATGCTTCAACCAATAACCGTATTCGCTCATCCGCCGCCAAATCCGTTGCCTCCTCTCTGCCTTCCTCTGTATATAAAACAATTCAGAAGTATAAAACGTTGCAAATTTAAAAATAATTTATTATCTTCAGTATATCATATCTTTTTTTGCTTGTCCATGCTTTTCTTCACACATTTTGGATTTGTAATAAAATGCCCGCTGTTTTTCGGGAAAAGGGGTTGATTTTTTCAGCATATATTGATATAATCAATAATTAATATTTTAACCGCAAAAATGAACTGGTTATTATACCGCTTTAAGGCGACGGAATGGAGATATTATCATGCACTCGCTTCGAACAAAGATCACAGCTGTCACCACAGCTGCGATATTAATAAGCGCGGTCGCTTTGGGATGTGCAGGTATATTTATCCTGAAATCGGAGAGCGATCGAAATTCTACACAAGAAATGAGCCTTATGTGCGAAAACACTCAGATGCTTCTGGACGGATATCTGAACAGTCTGAAACAGTCTGTGGATATGGCGGTATATATCGCTGATGACTCTTTGGAGACTATGGATCCCACACTGTTTGATATGGCCGAAGCCTCACAGGAAAAGATAGGTCTGCTCGATGACGGACTCAGAAAGCATGGGATGGCTGTGCGCGATGCATTCAGCAGCATTGCCGATAACACAAACGGGATCGTAACATATTATTATTGTATAGACGAGGGTCTCGGTTCATCTGAGCACGGATTCTTCTATTCAAAGCGGAGCAGGTAATGAAAAATGCCGATATGAAAATGTATAATAACAAAAGATCAGGCAGACAGAAAAACGCGATATTTTAAAGAACGGAGATATATCATTGAAAAAAATATGGACTGTGTTTGAATCAACGCTTAGGCGTTTGATCGATCTTGTGATGAAGCCGTCCGGCAAAAGGCTTACCGATCCGCAGTGGAGTGCATTTATGCAGTTTATCAAATTCGGATTGGTCGGAGCAATGAATACCGTAGTCGATTACGGAACCTACCTTGCAACGCTTTATATTTTTGTGCACCTGCATTGGTTTGGCGAAAAGGCATATCTTGTATCGACCATGCTCGGATTTATAGTAAGCTTTTTTAATATGTTTTTTTGGAACAACAAATATGTGTTTAAGAAGGGCGAGGACGAACAGCGCTCAGCGCTTGCATCACTTATAAAACTGTTTATAACATATTCACTGACCGGAATTATAATACGACCCGGATGTATGTTTGTTCTTGTTGATCTTATAGGAGTACCTCAAACAATAGCGCCTATACCGGTGCTGCTTATTACTATACCTGCAAACTTTATACTGAGCAAGCTTTGGGCATTCAAGAGTAAGAAAAAACAGGGAGATAAAAAAGAACGCTAATACTCAGGTATCGGGTAATGTGCACCACATCAGCACTGCCGAACTTCTTAGATTAAATTCAGTTTATCAGGTTGTCAACTCCTCCCCGATAAACTGAATTTTAGTTTTGATACAGGTCTATGTTGTTATATCCCCTTTTCAATATGGTTTATCAATATTGCTGTCACGCACCACATATACCGGTCTGCTTTTCGTTTCAAGATAGGTTTTTGCAAGATATTGTCCAAGTATACCTATAAACAGCATTTGCATTCCCGATAAAAACAATATCACACAGATCATCGATGGATAGCCGGCTACAGGATCGCCCCAAATCAGCGTTTTTGCTATTATTATTAATACCATCATAATAGAAGCAAAACACATAATCATTCCTACTATCGATGCGAGCGCCAGCGGCACGACCGAAAATGACATCATTCCGTCTATTGAATATAGAAAAAGCTTTTTGAACGACCATTTTGTATAGCCTGCCGAGCGTTCTATATTTTCATACTCAAACCATTTCGTCTTGAAGCCTACCCAGCTGAACAGACCTTTTGAAAAACGGTTGTATTCTTTTACTGACAGGATCGCATCCACCATTCTACGAGTCATCAGCCTATAATCGCGCGCACCGTCCACTATTTCCGTATCGGATATTTTATTTATCAGCTTGTAAAAGCATTTGGCAAAAAACGAACGGATCTTCGGCTCACCCTTGCGAGTGCTGCGTCTTGTGGCAGCGCAGTCATATTCGCCGCTCAAAAGGCTTTCATACATATCAACGAGCAACTCGGGCGGGTCCTGCAGATCCACATCCATCACCGCAACATAATCACCCTTTGCCGCCCGAAGCCCTGCATACAATCCCGCTTCCTTGCCGAAATTCCTTGAAAACGATATATACTTAACGCCGCAGCCTTTTAAAATATCAAGCGTATTATCTGTCGAGCCATCATCAATAAAGATATATTCAAAGCTTTCATGGTATTTTTCGCTTATAAGCATTTCTGTCTTTGATATTTCCTTTAAGAATATCTTTATCGTTGCTTCCTCGTTATAACATGGCACAATTATACTGATCATGCTTACCCTCCGGAATTATTTTAATTTACCTTATAAAGACTCTCGCTGCCCTCGGTGTGCACCTTTTCTAACTGACCGATGGCGCTTTCGTTTATATCAAGACTGCCCCTTTCATTTGAACCTACATAAACATAGTCTATATCGTTCTCCTCACAAAAGCTTAACAATGCCTGATATGAACCGCTGTATGCGTTCTTGAGCTTTTGCTGCATCTCTCCCAGCTCCGCTCCCATACCGTGGGTGCTGACAAAGTTACCGGGGCCGAGATAGATGTCGCGTCCGGCAAGCACATATACCGGATCGTGCAGGTCGCTGCCTGTAAGTATCCTGGCATCCGAAGGCGTGTTTTCTTTTATATATTCAGCCATTGCAATATCGTCTGCCGAATATATCTCCCAGCGTCCGTTGCCGTCCGTTGCCACTCCGCTGTAATATTCACGGCAAATGGTCAACGCGCCGGATACCGTACCTGCCGCTATGGCGATGACCGCAAGATAAATACGTCCGTTCATTCCGGTAAGCTTGTCCCACATCTTCAGCATCCAATCGGCTACGATTATCAGCAGTATCATATATGCTATAAAGAATACCTTGTTATTATCGTATGCCAACGGTTGGAACAGTATAAGCTCGCCGGATATAAATACCAGTCCGCAGCCTGCAAGCAGCTTTTTATTATCCTTTGATGCGCATAAGATCGCCGGCACCGCAAACAGCGCCGCGATACCCCAGTTTTTGAGATAGAACCATAGGTAGGGATCAACACTGTTCTCCCAGTTAAAATGGAACGACATGAACGAGTCTCCGCCGGCTTGTCTTATCGTCCACAGGAAGAACTGCGGCAGTATCATGACAGCGGTTATACCACCAAAGATGACCCAATTGATAAAGAAAGTCTTCTTGTCCTCCGCCTTTTTCTCATCAACCAAATACAGGAAGAACATGACCATGCATATCATAGCAAACGCCATTAGCGTGTGCGTATGGATCATAAGCATACATCCGGAAAGCACACCGAGTATGATATAAAGCTTCCTCTCTTTTGTTTTTACTGCGTTGACCAACAGCCAGACAAGGGACTGGAACACACACCAGCCCGCCATTGTGGTCCGCTGCGGTATTATCATATCACAGATCGTATTTGCCCAGCAAATGTTGTGATTAAATTCCGGCGCTCTTGCGTTTGTTGGTGTATGGTAATATGCGGTAAATATCTGCGTGAATACCGAATGGTCTGCTTTTGCGCCCTCAAAAAAGTATGCAAAACCGAAGCCTCCGTTAAAGAAGAACAGTATAGTTGCCAGAATAGCGGCAGATCTCCTTTTTGTAACAGTCAATGCAACAATATAGAATCCGCCTACAAGAAGCAGGGAGATCACATAGCTCGGTATTAGCACCGCCCATCTCAGAGGCGTTCCGAACAGATACAAGCTTGATGAAAGCATATCAATAAAGAACGGATAACCGATAATATGTCCGGGCATTATGCTGTAATCAGGCGGAAACTGATGCTGCTCCGCTATGCTTGTAACAAAGCTCAGATGCAGCTGCAGATCACCGTATGTGCTCTCACCCGTTGTCACGCCGCCCGAAGCATTCGGCATAAGAATATGATTTGTCAGCAATATCCATATTATAAGCGCGATAGGCATAACAACACAAAGAAGCACCTTATAGTCCATATATACATCGGAAGATGCCGGCGCTGCAGCCTTCGTCCTGCTCTTGCCTGAGTGCTGCTGTAAAGCGGACTTGTTTCCCATTACAAATATTTTCTTAAAGCTGTCTGTGCCGTTTTTTCGCACGAGATATATTACGGCTGCGGCCGCAAAAACAATAAGAACTATATGGCTTAAATATGTGAAGCCAAGAATAAGTGACGGTATAACAATGCCCGCCATCAAAAGGACATTGCCGAATATCCCACCCATCCATGAACGGAAATATATATCCTTGTCTTTAAATATATATGAACTGTACACGTATCCGATAATCAGAAAGTACAGATAGATCATAATTCCAAGCATCTTTTTATCCTCCTACATAAAGAATTGTACCGAGCCTATCAAATTCAGCGTCATACCGCCGAAGAACAGCAAATAATTCAGCCGCTCTGCCGGCTTTTCCTCCGGGAGCACTTCGGCGAGACCGAGAAACACAAGCGGTAGAACATCATTAGTGTATCTGTTTCCGAAATGAGCGCCTCCCATAGTCTTATGCGCTGTCGTTAGAATCAGCTCAGCAAGAACCATTGCAAATACAAGGATCGCAAATACCGGCCTTATCTTCTTTTTTACCAGCGAATATATGGTATATATTATATATGAAATAAATATGGGACTTACCATAAGCAGACACCAACCGTCAAAGCTCTGATATTCCCAGCCGGATTTAAAGCTTATTTTTGGCAGCCTGAGAAGATGACTGAGATTTTCTTTCATATATGCTAAATTGAATTGTCCGGTGGTAGTTCTTGCAAACTCCGGCAGATAGTTATGTCCAAATTCAAGCGGATTGCCAAACCGCGCGAAGTTGAGCGCCATATATAGCAGCGCTATGACCGCCATCGGTATGACCGAAGTAAACCGCTTCTTTATAATATCAATAAGCTTTTCCGATGGGTTTTCAGCATGATAGTCAGTATAGAAAAGATATAATATCACCGGCAGATATAATGTCTGCAAAGGACGACAACCTACGGCGCATGCCCAAAATGCCAGGGACAAACCAAGCTTGCCATTTAGGACATAGTATATAGCCATGAGCGAGAAGGTAAACGCCAGATTCTGCGCAATAAACCACACCCACGCTGTCTGTACCGTGAAAAGCCAGTTTGAGCCGAGCGTTAAAAATAAGGCAAAAAACATCGCGCGTCCGTCGGTCATATCATAATGCTTCATTATTTTATACGCATATACTGTGGCCGCCATTGCAGATATGGTCGCAATAAAAGCGTCCGCCGTATACCAATGCACAAGCGCAAACGGCAGCATCAGAAATGACGGAAATGGCGGAAAGCTTACATAATACTTACAGTAATCAGGGATCACGCCGTCTACATCCGGCGGCGGCGGGTATATCGCAAGCTCCAGATGCGGATAGTTTTGCCCAAGATCCAATCTGCCCTTGACCCACGATCTCGCCTGGAGCATATATGAATCATAGGCATGACCTACCCATGGCCATTTTCCGGTAAAGGTCCAGGATACGAAAAGTACCGCTATCACCGAAAGACACAGCGCGATCATGCTGTATAGCTCAGCTTTATCATTATTTACCTTAGATAATTTCTTCATAGCTATCCCTTCGCTTTCATGTATAAATCGTTTAATTCTTCCTTATTGAATATATATTTCTTATCGCAGAACCGGCAGCCCATTTCTGCTTCGCCCTGCTCGTCTATTATACTTTTGATCTCATCCCTGCCTATGGATATGAGCGCTCTCTCCATTCTTTCGCGCGAGCATTTACACTCGTATGTCGGATGAGCCGCGTTATTCTCGAGAAGCATATCAAATCCGCTTGTAACCGCAAAAGCAATATCCTCGGCGCTCATGCCGTCGTTTATCATATCCGTTACAGACGGCAGCACACCTATCTGCTCCGTGAGCCTTTCTGCGGTCTGATCATCCGCCTCCGGCATTAGCTGTATCATATATCCGCCCGCTGCCTTTATCGAAAGATCGGTGTCCACAAGCACGCCCAAAGCAAGCGCAGTCGGCACCTGTTCGCTTTTTGCATAGTAGTATGTTATATCTTCAGCTATCTCTCCGCTTATGAGCGGAGTCCTTCCTATATATGGCTCCTTCATATTAAGGTCGCGTATAACGCTTAAAAAACCTTTTCCGACAACTCCGCCGACATCCAGCTTCCCTTTTGGATTTACCGGCAGATCCGCATACGGGTTTTCCACGTATCCGCGTACATGAGCACGGCTGTCTGTTACGGCAACCATCATGCCGATCGCCCCGTCACCGTTTATCTGCAGCGTTACCGAATCATCATCACCCTTGAGCTGTACTCCCATTATAGCCGCCGCCGTCAGAAGTCTGCCAAGCGCGGCAGATGCCGTTGCGGATGTATTATGGATCCTGCGCGCCTCATTTACCGTATCAGTGGTAATAGCAGAAAACACGCGTATAGCACCGTCTGTACTGTTGCCGCGAATCAATGTGTCCATTTTTTTCCTCCTGATATGTTGTTGCGTTAAGTATATCATAAATAAGCGAAAAAGTCCATATAAATTTACAGCTCTTATAAAGAAAAAAATAGTTTGTATCCATAAAATTTCCATTTTGTGAACATTGTCTGTTTTTGTTAAAAAAAAGAGTAATCTTTCTGAAAAAAATTTATAAAATATATTGATTTTTTGAAATATATATGTTATAATGCAATTGTTGAAAGGATTTCGATTATTTACTAATATAGAAATTACTTTTCACCCTTTTATCCTATACCTAAGAAGGACACCGCACCTTGCGGTGTCTTTTTTTGCTTTATAAGAAATTGCTCAAATCCTTGCCAAGTGAAACAATATGTGATATAATGGAAATTGGATAAAAATAAGCACGAAAATTAGAGGGTATATTTTCCCTCAAACAAGTGCAGTTTTCTATTCAATTGAAGCTCCGATAT
>JAFRDB010000122.1 GCA_017404065.1 Clostridia bacterium | reverse complement strand
TTATCGGACTCCCTCCGTCAGCCCTTACGGGCTGCCACCTCCCTCAAGAGGGAGGCAAGAATGTGTGTGGTAGCCCGATACACTTGGCTCCCTCTATGAGGGAGCTGTCGCGCCGACAGGCGTGACTGAGGGAGTTAAACTAAAATTTTCAACACTAATTAAAATTTATATTTTCATCTAAAAAAACATTGCTTTTTTATTTTGTATATGATAAAATAATAACAGTTTCTGAAACAAAAAATAGGAAAAAGAAGGGATTTAATTGATATACACTGACCTTACAAGGCTTGCTATGAAGCTTGCGTTTAATGCGCATATAAACCAGGTCGACAAATCCGGAATACCTTATATTTACCATCCGATACACGTTGCAGAACAAATGACAGATGAGTATTCAACGTGTGCTGCGCTTTTGCATGATACGATTGAAGATACGGATATGACGGTTGATAAAATAAAAGGCTATGGTTTTCCTGAGCAAGTGATCAAAGCTTTGGAGCTTCTTACACACGATAATCAAATACCGTATATTGATTATGTTAAAAAGATCAAAACCGATTCGATAGCAAGGCAGGTCAAAATTGCAGATCTGAAGCATAACAGTGATCTGTCCAGATTTAATAATATTAACGAAAAGATATTAGAGAGATCAAAAAAATATCAAGAAGCGCTTGAAGTGCTCTTAGATGATTAATTGGAGCGGGTTTATATAAAATCGAAGCAGATTAATCGAAATACAATAATTTCATTCTTTAAGTTTAATAAATGGTAGTTTATTAAACTTAAAGAGATTTTAATACTCCACCCCCTTGATTAACAATTTAAGAATTGATACTAATACATTATATCATACATAAATACAAATAACGCTTTAAGCATCATATAAATTTTCAGATTATAAATACGCATCGTATAAAAACACGGAGCAGAAAAAATTCTTCTGCTCCGTGTTTGTGTCAGCGTAAATTTATGCCTGTATAAAATAATTATAAGCTTTATATCACATTTTTGTCCACGGCTCATATTTGTAGTCATCCTTGCTCTCAAGCATCATATCCTTGGTATATTCAAGAGCTATGATAGTGTTGAGGCACCACTGCGCTGCGAAGTTGGTAGAGATCCAGAACATTTCCTCAAGATGCTTATTATTAAAATAATTGTCTATATATTCGCTGTCAAAGCCCTCGTCCTTATATTCTCCCGCAAGCGAATGTATAAGCACCTGCCAAACCTTGTATGCTAACTCCTTATTCTTTGTCTCACGCGCAGCATACGCCGCAATTGAAGATGCCATATACGGATATACAAAGCCTTCACCACTTATCAAACCACGCGCGAAAAGCTTCTTTTTCTCAACTGGTAAAAAATAGAATTCACCATAGCTTACAAGCATATTTCTGAATTCATCATCATGCAAAAGCGCTTCAAGCTCTATCCATGTTTCAGGTCCGCCCATACATACCATCAGATGTGAGCCACCCGCCGCGCTTTCGCCGATATAGCCGAGATGTCCTGTTTCGGGATCATATTCGAAATTAGAGCCTGATATCATCTTAAGCGGAGCTTTTTTAAGATCGTCAATACCGGTCTGTATTTTATCGCGGTACTTGGTATTCTTGTGTCTCTCCCATTCCGTATACCAGTTTGAGCAGTATGTCGACCAATCCGGACCGGAACGTGCGTGTGTCGGGAGCTTCATCTCCGCCTTGTTATAGAAGAAGCCGAGAGGATCGTGTGCAAGCGTTGAAAAGTCCGCGTCAAGGACATCTTCAAATACATCACCTATGCGGAAATCGCCGCCCATTAGATAATACAGTGCTCTGTGATGGCCTGCCATCGCGATTCGCGGCTCTTTGCAGGCATCACCCCAATGAAGCACATTATGACGGCTGCCAAGCCCTTTTTTATCTCCAAAATGATATACGTCTACATCCGCGGCATGACGGCTCATTGCCTCCGCCATATCGAATATATCTCCCCTACCCGAGCGCAGGAATGCATACCATAGCCAAAGCGTTGGAACAAGCTCTGTGTTCTGCCATGCATAGCCGCCCATGTCATAACGCCAGCAATGTCTTATGCGGTCGTAAGTATGCATAACATCGCCGTAGTTAAACAGCCCGTACCAATGCCTCTGATCGACCTCGCGCATATAGAAGCCGACAGCCTTGTCAAGCTCATCCTCAAGCCATGCTTTGAGCGATGTTGAACGATCCGGCAGCGAGAACTCACCAAGCACCCTTGTTTGCCTGTAATAATCAGGCTCACATACAAGCACTGCCGGATGTGTACCCTCAATAGCATCCTTCCACAGCTTTGAGCTGCGTTCCGGTTCGTCATAAAAGAATACGGAAAGCTCATTTGTAGCAGCTATTCCATAAGGATCAGAGTCTACCCACGGGTAGCCTTCATAAAAGGTCTGATCGTGCGCTACCGTGTCATAATGGCGCATATCAAGCGGAAGAACATCATCCGGATGCATCCACGCGGTAACGGTTGCTTCATCGGTCGAAAGACCCGTGGCATTTATAGCCGACGGCGCTTTTTCGTAGAAGTGGCGCATACCTATTCCTATACCGCCGTTTTCGTCGCCTATATACATAAAGCCCTTGGCGCGATGACCGAAGCTTGCGTCTATATAAGCGCATTTACGGCTCTGTGTGCGTTTACGAACAGTAAAGCTGTCCGGAGTTACCTGCATATACTTGTAGCTGTCCCAAACGGTAACATTTTCAAGCATATCTGCGCAAGGCTGACCGTTGCGGCTGTCTATAGCGTCCGATATATCCACGTTTTCCGTACGCATCTGTGCCTCGTAATAGCCCTTGCTTATTTTCGGCCGCCAAAGATGAAGCTGCTGCAGCGGCTCATGCATCATACCATAATCACCTGCAAGCTTTACGCGGCGGTTAAAGCAGGTCCCGTTCATTTCGCGCTTTATCTCAAACGCCAATCCACCTATAAAATCCTTTGACGCGTCCGCGTCATAAAGAAAGGTATGCTTTATATCTATCCTGTCACAGTCCTTATATATCATAAAGCGCACAATAAATCTGAGGAAGGTGGTGTCATCGTTGGCTCTGTGAACACCCTTAACGCGGATTACTGTTCTCAGCGAGCCTGCATCCTCAACAACACACTCCTCAATATCACCGTAATACGGTATATTCACGCGCGTTTCCGCCTCGTCCTGCTCCAGCTTTATGGTCTTTACCGCTTTTATATTCATGGTAAAGCCATCACCTTTTGCCATTACCGTGCCTGATTTCGGAAACGTTATCGACCTGTTGCCGTTATGGATAACGATCTCATCGTCATTTTCGCTTACCTGCATACCGGGTATAAGCTCCTGTCTGCCGCGTCTTACGGTTATAGGCGTATCATATAAAAGAGCTGTAACAGACGACCATTTAACGCTGCCGTCGTCCCAATATGCAATGGGCTTTGACTGCGCTGCACGGCTGACGCCGTTTTGAATAATGACAAGTCTGTCCTTCTCGTGCATCTCGCCTCGCTTATGCGGAACACCGAAGGTCGTAACACCGCCCTTTGCGCGGCCTTCAAGCCAATTCATTTTGATAATGTCCATTATAACACTCCCCTATTTCTATAATGCTACCGGTTATGATTTGAATTTAAAGTAAGGGGGCTGCCCACTTTTGCGCAGACCGCTTAATGGCTTAATTGATATGTTTATGAATATAACAATTAACCAATGAACACAATCACGGTAGAGATTTGCTCACTTGAGCAAATCTCTTTTCATTGAATGCCATTAAGCTATGAACGAAACTCACCACTCGACGTACCATCGTACGCCTTCGGGCAAGGTATCATGCGGCTTTGCCGCCAGTAACTTAGTTTCGTTCATTATGCAACACAAGACAATCAGCCCCTTTGTCGGCTGTTGCATTTTGCTACAGCCTCATCATGTTCATTTAAACTGACAATTGTTTATAACATAGCCCATTGTGGAATTACAGGCTTATTATTGTCTTGGCTTTCCGCAATTTGAGCAGAATTTGCCCTTGTTTATCGCGCCGCATGAGCAGCTCCACTCTGCGTTCGGATTTGGACTGCCGCATTCTGAGCAGAACTTACCTGTATTCTTAGTGCCGCAGCTGCACGTCCACTCCGCTGCCGGTGCCGGCATCGGCTTGCCGCAGTTCGAGCAGAATTTGCCGGTGTTCGTTGTACCGCAATCGCATTTCCAGCCGCCTGTGTTCTGTTGAGGTGCACCGCCGCCTTGCTGCTGTGCAATACCGAATAGCTGCGCCGCACTTGCGCCGCCCTGATTCTGAGCAAAGCCCATACCCATAAAGCCTGTCATTGCGCCGTTCTCATTTCCTGCGGCTGTTTCCATAGCCGCTGCCTGTGCGCCTGATATACGAGCTGCTGCCATGGCGGGATCACGAAGCGCCGCATCCCTTTGCAGCTTCTTGATATATTCTTCGTCCTCTGCCGAAGCCTTAACGGATTCAACACCAACCGAAACGATCTCTATACCGCGAAGCTGACCCCACTTCACGGACATAACATCATTCATTGCGTTTGCAAGCTCCAGAGTGTGTCCGGGCAACGCGCTGTAGCGGATACCCATTTCGGAAATTCTCGCAAACGCAGGCTGCAGCGCGGTCAGAAATTCTGATTTAAGCTGACTGTCTATCTTATCTCGCGTATAGTCCTCAGACACATTTCCGCATACATTTGCATAGAACTGCATGGGATTTGTTATCTTATAAGAATACTCTCCATGGCATCGGATAGCTATATCCATATCCAGTCCCACGTTTCTGTCTACTACGCGGAACGGCACCGGTGACGGTGTACCGTACTTGTTGCCTATTATTTCCTTTGTGTTTATGTAGTATATCCTCTGATCCTTGCCGGCTTCGCCGCCAAAGGTAAAACGTCTTGCAGTCTCAGAGAACAGGTTTTTGACCTTTTCGCCGAGAGATCCCTCAAAGATGGTCGGCGATAATGATGAATCATATCGGAACTCGCCCGGCTCCGCGCAAAGCTCCTTGACCGCGCCGTTTTCAACGATTATCATGCACTGTCCGTCCGCTACTGCGATCATTGAGCCGTTAGATATAACATTGTCGTCCCCTTTTGTGTTTGAGCTTCTTTTTCCGGTACGCTTTACGCCCTTGACTGCAAGAACCTCCGCATCCATGCTGTCGCAATAAAAGTATTCCTTCCATTGATCGGCAAGCGTTCCTCCGAATGCGCCTGCTGCTGCTTTAATTAGTCCCATAGTATATTCTTCCCTTCTTTATTTAATAAATTTCTGTCTTAAAAGCTTCCTCCGCCGTGGGTTCTGCCGCTCGACGAGGTATGTGTCGATGATCCTCTGCCGCCCTTGTTTTCAGAACGTGCGGTTCTGGTAATATTACTGTAGAGGAAAAGATCCCTTGCGGCTGTAATATTAGCTGAGCCGTTCTTTGTGTAAATATCCGCATCGACCGGCGTTACCGCCTCCTTTGTTGACTTTTTAGCCTTGCCCATTACTATCAGCGATATAATTAATACTACGATCAGAATAACGGCTAATGTTTTTGTTTCTATATGATAAGGTGTTATATAACGCCCCTTGCTCCTGTATGAGCTCATAATATCCTCGGCATAAGAAGCAAACTTTTTTGAAAGATTATAATAATCCCTCTCGTTTGCGCTTTCTCTGAGATCATTGCCGATATATGAGATGACATCGTCAGTATATGCGTTAACACAGTCGCCACTGGTGGATATATACCGTTTATTATAGGTAACATCCATTACCATGATAACTCCTGAACGTCTGTCTCCCCTGCCGTATCCGTTATTATCAAAATAATCATCCGCATAAGCTACTATACTATTTCCGCTATCAGGCGTGAACAGGATCACGGGATCGAAATCGTATGCGTCAGCAATTTCAGACAGTCTTGCTTCAAGCTCCTGCTGCTCATCAGCTGTAAGAACATCAGCCTCATCGTTTACAAGCCTACCTTCTGCCATTACAGAAGCTGCCGAAAAGCAGAATATCATAAGCGCCGTTAAAATTGAAAATAATTTCTTCATCACAGCACCCCCAATGCATGAAGCAGATAACATCCGCCTATCGTTAAAGCTGAAAGACCGGCAAATACTGACATGAACAGCACTGCAAGCTTTGCCTTTGACGCCGGATAATTACCTACGGATTTGCCTGTCTGCCCGTTCATTGCAAACTTATACATCTGACCGTTATAGTTCACATTAAGCATCCATACCGGCATAAGCGCATAGCGCACCTTTCCGCCGCTGAACCTGATGCTCGAATTTTGCGGCTGTACCGACGTGTAACCCGCGGTATCGCGCATAAGCATTTTTTCCATTGAGGTACGCACCCGCTTATTAGCGCGCTCTATACTGTCGTCAACGGAAACATCGTATTTATCCGCAAGATAGCCGGAAAGATATGAAGCATCGAATTTTACCGCGTCAGAATAATCAAACGGCTCTATTGCGTCCATATATACATCCTCCGCCTTTTGCGAAGCATCAACTGGAATATTTGCAAAGCTTGCGTTTCCGCTTCTGAAAAGACGGTAGAAATCAGTCTTGGTATAGTTATACTTGCTGTCGCTCCAGCCGGAAACCCGCTGTGCAGTGTATGTAATATCAGCGTCAGCATCACAATCGAACATCCAGAACGGAACATACATACCCGTTGTTTCCTTTACCTTTGCCTCACTCTTAAAGGCGCCCGGAATAAACATCTTTTTAGCCGCAGCCTGCCGGAAACGCAGGGCAGCCTCGTTCTTTTCTATTCTGAACGGAATAATGTAGTCAGGCAATAAAGCGCCCTCGAACTGGTTTTTCATTATGGTCGTGTTGCCGCAGTATGGACATATCGTAGCGCCAAGCGATGCATCGCCAGCTATAGACGCTCCGCATGAGGGACACTCGTAGGACGCAAGCGACGTGTCCTCCATTGTGAACTCGCGCGGCGTATAGCTGTCCCACTCATACCGGCTTTCAGTGTTTGCTGCCGCGTCAGCGTCATATACCTGCTTTATCGTCTCAGGCTCATAATCATTACCGCACGAAGAACAGTGCAGCTTATGTTTTGCTCCGCTGAAAACAAGCGCATCACCGCAACACGGGCATTTATAGTTTTGTATCGTGTCCATATCATTCACCTCTTTTTGTATTAATTACTGCTTTTTCATTATAGCTGTAATAATACTAACCTTAATTTTATTATACAACATATTTACCAAAATATCAATAGCAAAAAGCACGGTTTTGAACTTTTTTTACAAAACCGTGCTAATATTATTCAGATTTTAAGACTGCCGAGAACTTCGCCTATTGGTTTATGTATTACAAGCTCTGCCCCGCTGTCGGCAGAGGTAGCCGCCTTGTTTATAATTACAAGATGTCTGCCATTGAAGTAGTTAATAAAGCCTGCAGCCGGATACACGGCAAGCGAGGTGCCGCCGATAATGAGCGTATCAGCCGCCGCGATCGCGCGTACCGCTCCGTTTATGCAGTTATCATCAAGCATCTCCTCATACAGAACCACATCGGGTTTTATCCGTCCGCCGCAGCTGCAGCGCGGTATCCCGTCTGCTTTTTCGATTGCATCTATGCCGTAAAATTTACGGCAGCTCTCGCAATAGTTCCTCAGAGTCGATCCATGCAGCTCATATACTGTCTTTGAACCGGCAAGCTGATGCAGTCCGTCAATGTTCTGTGTGACGACAGCCTTCAGCTTTCCCGCCTTCTCAAGCTCGGCAAGCGCAATATGCGCCTTGTTTGGCTTTACGTCCTTTATAATAAGCTTGTCACGGTAAAACCTGAAAAATTCCTCCGGCTTATTATAGTAAAAGGTTCGGCTCAGTATCTGCTCGGGCGGATACTTATATTTCATATTATAAAGTCCATCAACGCTGCGAAAATCAGGTATACCGCTTTCTGTCGATACGCCTGCCCCGCCAAAAAAGACTATATTGTCGCTTTCGTCAACTATCTGCTGTAATCTTTCTATATCAGTCATCGCAATTCTCCTATCATAAAAGAACCTCTGAATTTGTTCCGTAGAACACATCATCTCTGTTTGCAAGATATAATAGCAGCTCCTCCATTTCAGCCCAATCATCATGTATATCAAGCTCAAAGGAATGACCCCAGATATACAGCAGCTGCGGCTCGTCAGATCTCAGATCAAAAAATCGCTCTGCAACCTCACGGCATTTTTTGATGCCGTCACCATGATGATAGACTGTCGGATCAAACCTATAAAGATTTGTCTGCTTATCAAAGCTATAGGTAGAGGTCGTTGTTCTTGCAAACTTAACACCCGTATAGTCACGCACTACCTTTGCTACGCGGTCATCATTATTGACTCCCCCGCCCGGGTATGCCATGGCGAACACTTCATATCCGACAATATCGGAAAGAGTAAGTCTGTCCTGCTCTACCTGATATATTATATCCTTCTCGTCAAGCGTGGTAAGATTTGGATGTGTCAGCGTATGTGCAGCGACCTCGTGGTTTTTGTAGACCCTTGCTATATCGCTTCCTGAAAAGCGCTTATGAGAAATTTGAACTCCGTTACGAACAATGCTCATATCCTTGCCGAAGTGACCCGAATTAATATTAAATGTTCCCTTCAGTCCGTACTTATCAAAAAGCTCGATAAGCCGCAGATCCTGTGTTACACCGTCGTCATAGCTGAATGTAACCGCCTTTGATTTTCCATTCCACATTTTACTATTACCATTAAATCCTTTCACAAAACTGTTTTATTTATGCGAACTCACAAACACCGTAAAAGCTTCAAAGCGCATTTTCTTCAAATTTTACCTCATCATATATTTATCGAGTAAAACTCTGCCTTTTTCATCAAATTCAACGCCGTCAGCCTTTAAAAGATCATACTGCCTGTTGCCGCCTCCAAATGCAAAGGCTTTTGATATCTCGCCTTTGTGGTTTACAACTCTGTAGCATGGTATATTGTCCGGGTCGGGATTATTGTGCAGAGCATTCCCTACTACACGCGCCCATCCGCGATTTCCGGCGATCGCGGCAACCAGTCCGTAAGTAGCAACGCTTCCCTTAGGTATTAGCTTTACCGCCTCATAAATTTTATTGTATACCTCTGACATCTATATCTCTCCCATGCCGTACATCAGCATAGCAAGCACTGCCTCTCCCGCTGTTTCCGTTCGTAATATCCGCCTGCCGAGTGTTATCGTTTTAATTCCTGCTGCTCTGAGCTTATCTGTCTCTGTCAGGTCATACCCTCCCTCGGGGCCTATCATAAACGCCGCGGTGCGGATGTTTTTATTGCTGTTTATTATACCGTTCAGTCTTGTATCCGTTTCGCATTCATGGGGCGCAAATACCATATCTGAGCCTGACATATCAGGCAGAGCCTGATCAAACGTCATTGGCATGGCTATTTCAGGTATAACGCCTCTGCCGGACTGCTTTGCCGCCTCATAAGCGATTTTTTGCCAGCGTTCTGTCTTCTTTTTCTCCGCCGCGGCATTTTCAAGCTTAACAACGCAGCGGGACATCTTCACCGGCACTATGCGGCATATTCCAAGCTCTGTGGTTTTCTGTATAATATAATCCATTTTTGCCGCCTTTGGCAGACCTTGATATAACGTAACTTTAATGCTCGGCTCCGTATCACATTGATGCGCGGATATAATATCACATATAACCGAATTTTTGTCTATCACGGATATTTTTGCAGTATAGTCTATCCCTCTGCCGTCGCATACGGTTATCTCATCGCCTTTACCAAGCCGCAAAACGCGCTGAATATGCTTTGCATCCTCGCTGTCAATTATGATCTCTTTATCACTGATATTCTCTCGTGCCGTAAAAAACTTTGGCATCTGCTGATCTCCTTTTTAAAACGCATTCTCAATATGGTTTATCTCTGTTATTTGCATCCTGTTATCGGTAAGCTTGTAATACACTTCTATAATGTCAAATCTCATATAGATATCCCTACCGCAGTATGCCTCTGCTGTGCGCGTAAGCTTCTGTTGTTTTTTTGCGTCCACAAACTCGGATGCGTAGCCATAATCAGAATTTTTTCTTGTTTTGACCTCAACAAAAACTGTGCAGCCGTCCTTATCGATCGCTATTATATCTATCTCGCCTATCGGAAGCCAATAATTGCGTTCACGAATAGTATAGCCCTTCTTTATAAGGTATAACGCTGCCGCTTCCTCGCCGAACCTGCCGATCTTCCGCTTATCGGTCATAGTATGTTTTTTAAAAAGGATCTGCGATGTATCTCACTGACACCCAGCTCCTTTATAGCTTCATAGTGCGCTTTAGTTCCATATCCCTTGTGCTTTTCAAAGCCGTAGCCGGGATATTTCTCTGCCATTTTCAGCATATACCTGTCCCTTGACACCTTTGCAAGAATTGAAGCCGCGGCTATAGACATACTTTTGCTATCGCCTTTAACGACTGTTTCGTGCGGCAAAGCAAGCCCCGGAGACTTGTTTCCGTCTATCAATACATATTCCGGTTTGATATCAAGCCTGTCGATAGCGCCGCGCATTGCCTGGAACGTAGCCTGCAGGATATTGATCTCATCTATCCTTGCTTCACTGACAGCGCAAACAGAATATGCAAGAGCCTTTTCTTTTATCACATCGTAAAGCTCATCGCGCTTTTTTTCGCTCAGCTTTTTTGAGTCGTTTATGCCTTCGATCACAGTATCGTCCGATAAAATGACAGCTGCCGCAAACACAGGACCGGCAAGCGGACCGCGTCCGGCTTCATCCACTCCGGCAACAAGCGCTCCTCCTCTTTTATTTAAATCAAAATCCTTCATGGCGCGTATACGCGCCAACTCTTCCTCAGGTGTTTTTCGTCCTGCCATTTAAAACCTCCAACAGTCCCTTACAGCCCTCGTAAATATCATTATATGTCGTTTCAAAATCATGGGTAAACCACGGATCGGCAATATCGCCGCCGCGTTCGGTGAAATCAAGCAGCTTATATATCTTTCTCTCCGGATCGCCGCCGGTTATGCGTCTTATATTTCTGATATTCCAATCATCCATACCGATTATATAATCATACGCGTTATAGTCGCTTTTTTTCAACTGCACAGCCCGATGACTGGGCACAGGCACTCCTTTGCGCCTGAGTATTTCTACAGTGCCATAGTGCACGCCATTGCCTATTTCTTCGGTTGATGTTGCTGCCGAGGAAATAAACAGATCGTCTCTGTATCGCGATAAATACTTTAAAACAAACTCAGCCATAGGCGATCTGCATATATTACCGTGGCAGACAAACAGTATTTTTATCATTATATATTCCCCTACACCGGTTATTATTTGTTGTATATTTTTTTAATGTTTTTTTGACAATATGATTATAGCATAATCTATCCCGATTTTCAATAGATCGGTTACAGTCATGATCCGAAATTAAATTTTTATTACAACGGCATCGTAGCCGCCTATTTCCATTGTACCGTTAAAATCCTTTCCGCTAAGCTCATCATGGAGTTTTTCACACGGAACGGAAACCGGATCTCCGTTATAGTTCAAAAGAAAAGCATACTTGCCTCTTATTGCAAGCTCAACGCTTTCGGGAATATCCCAGTCTACAGGCGATTTGAGTCCGATAAGGTCTATAAAAGCGCTTGCGGTGTCCTCTGCAAATGCCGCGCCAAAGTAGTACACTCTTCCGTTGCCGATATTCTTAACGCTTGCGGCAGGCTTGCAGGCATAGTAGTTGTTTAGAAACACACCTGCGGCTTCCCCGTCCGTAACAGAAAGAATATCATTAAAACATGGCGCACTGACGCGTTTTCCGCCAAGCTCTACATACTGCTCCGCGTCATACTGTGACAAAAAGGTGAAGTCCTCCACCTCCGCTCCGCAAAGCTCCGCGGCATAGCCGGGCATCGGCTTCATAGAGCATATTCCATCCGTTCCCTTGTATCCTGTCCTACAACCGAAAATAACAATACCGCCCTGCTCTGCATATTCTTTAAGAATTTCTGCACGCTTTTGTGTAAGTATCGCCGGATGCGGATATACCAGCAGCTTATATTTCAAAAGCTCCGAAATATCCGTATCATCATTTATATATAGAAAATCTAACGGTATGTGCTTCTTCTGAAATGCGCAGAACCAACCGTTATTACTTATCTCGCGCGGCTTCGCATGCCAAATATCACTCTCGCCGTCCCATTCGTTGTCATAATCACGGAGTATCGCAGCCTCTGCCATGTATTCGCTACCGCATACATTTTGTATCTTGTTTAACGAAGCATACGTTTTTTCAAGCTCTTCTGTGCGTCTGTTCGGACGGTTGCAGTAATCATTTATCCCATGCCAGTATATCTCTGTTCCATAAGTGCACGTTCTCCAGCGGAAGTAGCTGACAAAATCGGCACCGTGCGCTACTGCCTGCAGCGTCCACAGCCGTACCTGCCCGGGTTTTGGCGCGGACTGAACCATACAGTAGCTCCATCCGGAAGGCCCTGACTGCTGCTCCATTATACCGAATACCGGAGATATGGAGCGTATAGTCGCAAGGTTATACGAGCTGTTTCTGTCACGCAATCGGTTTCCGCGGCTCGGATCACGCGTTATCTCAAACGCAAAATTCGGATAATTGTCATAAGTAATGAAATCAAGAACCTCATCAGTCAGCCGGTGATAGTCTATGTGCGGAAAGATCCCGTTTGTTGTCACCGACGCGCTTGAATGCTTTCTTATCGCATCTGCCTGGAGCTTTATAAAGCTTATCACAGTATCCGAAATAAAGCGCTTTTGCAGCAGCTCAATATGCGGATTACTGTGATGCACCGCGTTCGTCCTTCTCGGCAGATGCACCTCTTCCCAATCGGTATAGGTCTGATTCCAGAATTCCGCGCCGATATGCGCGTTAAAATTGTCAAGCGTGCCAAACCTATTCTTTAGCCATTTACGGAACGCGGCATGGTCGCTTTCCGAATAATACATACTTGCTTCGCAGTTTATCTCGTTATCTATCTGCCATGCGACAATGTTTTCATATTTCCCGTAATGCTCGGCAAGCCTTTCGGCTATTCGTCCGGCAAAAAATCTGTATTTTTCACTGTTCAGATTGTTGTGACGTCGCATGCCCGGATAGATCGGATCGCCGTCAATATTCGCGTTAAGTATTTCCGGATATTTCTCACATAGCCACATAGGCGGAGTAGCGGACGGGGTGCAGAATATTACCTTCATCCCCTCCTCAACCGTCATATCCATGAACTCATCAAAGAAATCAAAGGTAAAACTGCTCTCGCGCGGTTCAAACTTATTCCACGCAAACTCGGCTATGCGTATCACCTCAATACCGTATTTGCGCATTCTGCGGAGATCGTCACGCCATAAGCTTTTGTCCCAATGCTCGGGATAATAGCATACTCCAAGCGTGAGATGGTCTGTGCTAAGCTTTTTTTTCATAATATTATTCCTCTGCTAAGAAAAGAGCTGCCTTTTCCACAACCTCATCGAGTGAAATGGCATCCAGTCCGTGATTATCTCCGCGGCGGAAATCGACAGTCACATTTTTTAAGCATTTTGCGTATCTGTCTGTCGCGATCGTGCCGACCGCCTCATCGGCTGTGCCGTGGATGATGAGCGTTTTGCCCGTAAACATGGAGGTCGTTTCATATACCGGCAGAGTACGCGCGGTGCGCATATACGTCTGTCCGAGATAGAAATCCCTGCCTGTTATATCTACCATGTGGATGTTTTCCGGAGGATATACACAGTCATATACGTTTCCGAAGGCATAGCCGCGCAAGGCATCATCAGGAATAGTCGCTGCCGGAGCGAGCATGACGAGCTTGGAAACGCATTCGCGGAAATATCCCGCTGTCATACCGCCTACAAGTCCGCCCTGGGAGTGACCGAAAATATATATGTCCGTCACCCAGTCGAGCGAGCGTACATACTGCATTATCACATTTGCGTCAAGTATCTCGCCGAGAACTGACATATCAGAAAAATCACCGTCACTCTCACCGTGTCCGCTGAAATCGAAACGAACAGAAGCAATACCGCGCGCTAAAAGCTTTTCCGCTAGCATACTATGCATACTTACACGGTTTGCGGCGCGATCGCCCATCAGCCCGTGAAATATAACCGTTATCGGACATTTCTCTACGTTATCTGGCTTTACCAGTGTTCCGCGCAGCGTCAGCCCGTCCCTTTTTAAGCTAATCTCCATTTTATATACATCCTCCTTTGTATACCGTTACTTGGTTATAAGTATATCATAACACATCAGTATTTGCAAGTAAAATATCGGATTTGTTCACGGCTTATTAGCGGTACGGTTTTGAATGAGTGAACACACTTTTAATAAATTATCAAATTTCAGTTTGTCGGACTCCCTCAGTCACGCCTATCGGCGCGACAGCTCCCTCATAGAGGGAGCCAAGTGTATCGGGCTACCACACACATTCTTGCCTCCCTCTTGAGGGAGGTGGCAGCCCGCAAGGGCTGACGGAGGGAGTCCGATAAACTGAAATTTACGATTTTATTTACAAAAACCTTACTCACCCAAAAACCGTATTTTAAGCATGAATTTGACTTGAATTTTATAGACTCTTGGTATATAATTAATATTAAACTAAAAGAAAAGGTTTTGTGAAAGATTGAATGGTCATATAAACGGTCAAAATTATGAAATCAGAAAAAATATTTAAAAATGAAATAATAGTATTCGTGTCGGCAATGATCTGCTGTCTTTTATGGGGCAGCGCATTCCCGTGTATAAAAATAGGCTATAAATTATTTGAGATAAGCTCAGGCGATACATTTGCGCAGATACTTTTTGCCGGGATACGCTTTTTCTTTGCGGGATTGTTTACCGTTATTCTCGGAAGCATCTCCGAGCGGCGCATCCTGATCCCCTCAAAAAGATCGCTGCCCATGATAGCTGTGCTTGCTCTTTTCCAAACAGTGCTGCAATACATATTCTTTTACATGGGAGTTGCAAGAACAACAGGTATAAAGGGTTCTATACTGAACTCGTCAAATGTGTTTCTTGCAATATTAATATCGGCGCTCCTGCTGCACCAGGAAAGAATATCGGCAAAAAAGCTGATCGGCTGTGCGCTCGGCTTTGCCGGAGTTGTGGTTATTAATCTGAGTGGATTTGAGCTTAGCTTTAATATTGGTGATATGTTTATTATTCTTTCAGCGACAGCATACGCGTTTTCTTCGGCATTTATAAAGAAATTCTCGCAATCCGAAAGCCCCGTAATGCTGTCCGGATATCAGTTCATGCTTGGCGGTGCGTTTATGGCGCTGTTCGGCTGTGCATCAGGCGGCAGACTGACTGTCATTACACCTATCGGAGCTGCAATACTTGCATATCTTTCAATGCTCTCGTGCATAGCCTTCACACTCTGGGGACTGCTGCTGAAATATAATCCGGTTTCAAAGATAACCGTGTATGGGTTTATGAACCCGGTATTCGGCGTTATCCTCTCCGCGATCATACTCTCCGAGACAGGCAGCTTCAGCGCGATACAGCTTATGCTTTCGCTCGCGCTAATTGCTGCCGGAATAATAACTGTTAATCGCTGAGGCGATCAACAGCTCAGACAGTCAACAAATTGGCTGGACCGCGCATATAATAATTCAATGAGAGTGATTCAAAAGGATAGTTTCATGGAAAAAGCAACGGCGATTACATCGAATAATCGCCGTTGCTGTGCGCTTTTGACGAAAACAAACTCTAACGTACCAATGTACGCCGACGAGCTTGTTTTCGTCAAATCCAACCTAATTTTTCGACGTCTGCCAGCGTGTAGACAGGTTTGTCTACACGCTGAGCTGTTAATCGCTGAGGCGATCAACAGCTATTATCCGATCAGCTTAAAATCTGAAATCTCGTTTATTCGAATTGCGTATGTCCTCAATATTTTGTTTTGCTATCTCGCGAACCTTGTCTTTGGGAATTCGTTTAAGTTCTTCTTCGATCATGCGATAGCCGACCTCTTTTGTTTCCGGTGAAGCATAGTCAACAAGGTATTCGGCAAGCGTCATCAGAGCGTTGGGATGGCAGCAGTTGAGGATCTGTCCTGTCTTGCAAAGAGACATAAATCTGTCACCGGTTCTTCCCTCGCGATAGCATGCTGTACAGAATGACGGGATATGCCCGTTTTCCATAAGCCATCTGACAACCTCGTCTAAAGACCGCTGGTCTGATACATCGAATTGCTCAGTATCATGCGGACGCTCCTCTGTAGTATAGCCGCCAACTGATGTACGGCTTCCGCCCGATACCTGCGATATTCCGAGACGCAGGAGCTTTGAGCGCACAGCCTCGCTCTCGCGTGTTGAGATTATCATTCCGGTATACGGCACGGCAAGACGTATGCACGCAGTTATCTTAGCAAAGGTTTCGTCATCTATGCCGTTATCAAACTCATCCGGATCGATATCATCAGCGTGCTTAACTCGCGGAACGCTGATGGTATGCGGACCAACACCGTGAACCGCCTCTAAATGCTCGGCATGCATGATAAGTCCGGCAAACTCATACTTGTACAGCTCCAGACCGAATAAAACTCCAAGCCCTACATCATCTATACCGCCCTGCATAGCTCTGTCCATAGCCTCTGTATGATAGTCATAGTCATGCTTTGGACCTGTCGGGTGCAGACGCAGATAGCTTTCCTTGTGATAAGTTTCCTGGAAAAGGATATATGTTCCTATTCCGGCATCCTTGAGCTTTTTATAATTCTCTACCGTAGTAGCTGCAATATTAACATTTACGCGGCGGATATCGCCGTTCTTGTGATGAACACTGTATATGGTCTTTATACAGTCAAGGATATATTCTATCGGGTTATTTACCGGATCCTCGCCCGCTTCTATCGCGAGACGCTTATGTCCCATATCCTGGAGCGCTATTACTTCAGCGCAAACCTCCTCCTGCGTGAGCTTTTTACGCGGTATGCTTTTGTTTTTCAAATGATACGGGCAGTACAGGCAGCCGTTCACACAGTAGTTTGAAAGATAGAGCGGCGCAAATATAACAATACGGTTACCGTAGAACGCAAGCTTTATCTCCTCTGCTACCTCGTATATCTTCTCTATCTTATCCGGCAGCTCGCACGCCAAAAGAACAGATGCCTCTCTGTGAGTAAGACCGGCGCAGGTGCAGCCGTTGCCGTTTTTTACAGGACGCGCCTTTTCGATTATCGCATCGATAAGCTCTGCGTTGTTCTTGTTCGCCTCCGCATACGCAAGCGTCGCGCGGATCTCTTCATCGTTTATAAATTCCTCCGCCTTTAAAGACTTCGGATCGTAAATTGCCATTATTTTTCGCTTCCTTCTTTTTTTATGTCTCCTCTATCGATCACCGTTTCGTAACCGATACTTTTCATTCTTTTATCTAAACAGTCGCGGCACTCTGCCGATTCCTCACCGGTGCATATCTTATTGTCGTAAAGCTCATACTTCTTCCGTACCGATACCGGCGAGAGGTTCGGCATCACGACATTCGCACCTGCCTGTATACCCATTTCGCGCCCCATGGGGTGAATGGTGCCGAGCGCGGTTGTTGCCGGCAGCAGCACAGGCGGATGGATAAGCCGAATTATCGATAACAGATAGCACGTCAGCTCGACAGTACCCTGCTTTTTGTCCTTAAACGGCGTTTGATGGTGCGGCACGAACGGACCTATGCCGCACATATCGGGCTTAAACTCCTCTATAAATTTCAGATCCTTGGCAAGAGTTTTAGAGGTCTGATACGGTGATCCGACCATAAATCCGCAGCCGACCTGATATCCTATATCCCGTAAAACAGAAAGACACTCCATGCGGTGATCGAATGACATGTCATCGGGATGCAGGCGCTTATAATGCGCTTTATCAGCCGTCTCGTGCCGCAAAAGATATCTGTCCGCACCGGCATCGTACAGCCTTTGATAGCTTTTACGGCTCCTTTCGCCGAGAGAGAGAGTAACTGCGCAGTCAGTATGACCTGCCTTTATGCGTTTTATTATATCACAAACGATCTCATCAGTAAAGTACCCGTCTTCACCGCCCTGCAAAACAAAGGTGCGAAATCCAAGCTCATAGCCCCTGTTCGCACACTCGATTATTTCCTCGGGCGTAAGACGATATCGCTCACAACTGTTGTTGCCTCGACGTAATCCGCAATAAAGACAATCGTTTTTACAGATATTGCTTATCTCGATCAGTCCGCGTATGAATACTGTATTTCCGTATATCTCTCGTCTTATACGCACCGCTCTTTCAGCCAGTGCCCCCGCCGCAGCTTCGGTACGGTTTTCTATAAGGTACTCGTACTCGTCAAGCGTAAGGCTGTGATGCTCAGTGAGTTTATCCGTTAATCCGTTTAACAGCCGTGCGGACGTTTCTATCGTCTTTTCAGGCTTTTTCCGCAGCATATTCTTTACTCCCTTAATCCTACCTACTTGTCCCTGTGGTTTTTTTAACCGAATACCAGTGTATCATATTTTTATTCATTTGTCAAGGTAACGCAGACCGCTCTGTTATGGGTTTTGAATTGGTAAATTATTTGTGTATAAAAACGTAAAAATTCAGTTTGTCGGACTCCCTCAGTCACGCCTGTCGGCGCGACAGCTCCCTCAAGAGGGAGCCAAGAATTGTGGTACACCGATACTTGACCCCCTCTTGAGGGGGTCGGCGCGTCAGCGCCGGGGGGAGTGGGCGCGATAGCGCCGTAGGGAGTCCGATAAACTGAAATTTAAAC
>JAFRDB010000121.1 GCA_017404065.1 Clostridia bacterium | reverse complement strand
CCTGATCCAGAAACGGATATTTATACATCCATGCTGCTGTTTTCAGAAAGTTTGTCCATTCGTCATAGCTCGATAATGAATTTAAAGTAGCTTGCAGCCTTTCAAATGTCTGCTGTAATTTTGTTGCCAATATGTATCACCCTTTCATCTACATTGCTCTCGCTTTTTACGAAGCCGCTGTTGTTCACGCAGCTTTTCGGCAAGCTTCAATGCTTCTTCTATCGTTTCAGCCTTACCACTGTCAAGCGCATCGGCAAATCTGACCTCGCTCCGGTAGTCCATGCCGTCTATGCAATAGCAAAGCTTATTGACCGCTCCGAGCGTGTCATTGCTTTTGTCTATCAAAGCATCTATACGCTCACCCATAGAATCCTCCGGATAAAGCTCCACCTTTAATGTTCGTGCATTATCCAGCTTTATCTGATTTGGCGGTGTAAGAATTCCTATGCTTTGCAGCTTGTCCTGCATGGTATATGGCGGATCAGATAAATCTAATATAGCGCTTTGCTGTAAAAAATGCACCTTTCCTTTCAGCACTATCATCACCTCTCCATCTCATGCGGCTTTATTCCAGCTTCCTTCTTTAAGCCGTCCATCGTCTTTTTCGTTAAACCCTCAAAAACGGCTTCCCTTTCAACTAAGCTTTTAACACTATCTCTGAACCCCGGTGTGCCTGCATCTATGAAATACTCATATCCCATACTCTCTATATCACCGAAGAACTCGCTTGCAGACCTTGAGTTTTTCGCAGCCTTCTTTATGACATCGTTATCAAAAACAATACATACTATCTGACCGCCCATAAGCGCATCGGGATTGTAATACTGCTCTGTAAAGCCTTCATCATTCTTGAAGAATTTATCCTGCTCGATCTTGCCATATGTCTTTTCGACAAACTTCACATCCTTGTATCTTTCCAGCTGCTCAGTGTTATAGCAATACACATACGCGTTATAGTCACCGCTTTTGGGTGTGCATCTTATGAAGTATGTATGCTTATCCGACTGCACCTTGTACATATACATATCCGTCCATCCGTTTTCAAGCTTTAACCCCGGCACAGAATTACATATCCTTGACATATCCGATAGACTTTTGAGTATAGGCGTATCGGACCTCATTCTGAAATGGTTTATTACTTCATCAAGCTCACCCTTGAATTCCTGTGTCTTGTATGCCTTATCATCATCTGTCCATGTGCTGTAAAAGCGATCTCCCTCTCTGCCGAAATCACAGCGCAGCCAGCCTATACAGCCGCGGTCGAGCTTATCACTGCTTCTGTACACAAGCTCCTGTTCGTCTGCTGAAGGTGTTTCAAGCACATACGACCTGCCGAATATCGGCTCATACTTGTGTCCATTTCGCTCCATTATCTCGGCAAACTGACAGATATGAAATGTTTCGCCGTAATCCTTGTCCGGTCTTAGCAGCTCAAAATGATAATCGTCAATGAATTTGCATTGCCGTTCCATGATCTCGCCGTCCGACAGTGTTATCTTGACTATGCCGTTATCAGGTATCTTAAACAGCTCTCTGTAGCTGCTGTCTATAAATCTTATCTCTTTGTTCATTAGTGGTCTCCTTATCGTAGTTTATTGGGTTTTATCGTGATTTGTGTTTCAGTGTTCCTTATCGGTCTTTGCCTTGTTCAGCTTCTCCATGATGCCGTCATACTTAGACTGTGCCCATTCCGGCAGCATCTCGCGTTCAACGGTTCCCATAACATCATACCGCTCATACCGAGTAGTTCTGCCGTCATATATGTTTTGACAAAACACCGCTGATCCTCTTGCTTTCGGATATACGCCATTGCCGCCTGTTGCGATATATAGCTGATTTACCGCTATCCGATGCTCCGGCCGCAGCACCTCCGGCTTTATTACTATTACCCGCCCTTTCAGATTATCGGTATAATTCAGCGGAGTACATTCTCCGGGTTTGATAAATGCCATCACATCCGGTACCGTGAGCTTATCATGCTCGGCTCTCAGCTTTTGTGCTTCCTCTGATAATCTCGTTGCGAATATCTCCATGATCT
>JAFRDB010000015.1 GCA_017404065.1 Clostridia bacterium | reverse complement strand
TCGGAGAAATTTTAAAAGGTGTTTTTTGTGTACACAAAACCACGACATAAATGCATATTATTTCCAATCTGGGATTTTTTACTTAAAAATTGCTGTAAATGAATAGGAGCTGTTGCAAAACTTGTGTTTTGCAACAGCTCCCTGTTTGAGTCTCTTCTTATATTAGTGTATAGTAGTTTTTCTCGTTTTTGTGTTTTTTAACAATATTAGGTGTAAATATTTATGCAAAATTATCAATTAAAACATATTGACACTCTGTCAGAATAGGTGTATACTATACATAGTGACACGATGTCAGAATGTAGATGTGAAAGGATGTTTAACATGAAAAAGAATCTCGGGAAGCTGTTGGCTTTATATCCGATGCCGGTAACGGTGATAGGTGCAATGGACGGAGATAAGCCGACATGGACGCTTGTGGCTCATGTGGGGATCATAGGTCATGACAGGGTGCTTGTGAGTCTCGCTGCTCCGCATCATATAAACAGTATCATAAAAAAGACCAATACGCTGTCGATAAATATTGTAGATGAAAGCTTTTTACCCGAAGCGGACTATGTAGGCTCGGTAAGCGGAGCTAAGACAGATAAATCAAAGGTGTTTGACTATACAGAGGGTGAAAAAGGCACGCCTCTGATAAGCAAAGCGCCTCTTGTGATAGAGTGCAGTGTCTGTGATATTATACAACACACCCAACTTTGAGAGCTTTATCTGCACTATAGATGCAACATATGTTGAGGAGGAGCATATAAACAGCGATGGCAAGGTAAATTATAATACCCTGAAGCCGGTGCTGTTTGAGTTCCCGACATATGAATATCTGAAAACCGGAGAGGTTTTAGGGAAATGCCTGTCGTTTAAGAAAAACACTGATGAGGAGTGATGATCATGCCAAAGGGCAGCATTGAGCTTACAAACGCGCGTAAGGAGGAAATAATCAACGCTTGTGAAAAGCTGTATAAAACGATGAACTTCAAAGAGATAACGATGAAAGATATCAGCAATGAAACATCATTTACAAGGACATCTATATACAACTACTTTCACACAAAGGAGGAGATATTCCTTGCGCTTCTGGCAAGAGAATACGAAAAATGGGCTGACGAGATCGGAAGGATAGCAGAAAACAACAGCAGTCTGACCACAGATGAGCTGGCGGATAACATCGCCCATTCGCTTGATGAACGCATACAGCTTTTAAAGCTTGTATCAATGAATCATTTCGATATGGAGGAAAACAGCCGTGAGGAACGGCTTATCGAGTTCAAGGCATCCTATGGACGGGCGAGAGACGGAATGTGTGATTGTGTCCGCAAGTTCAAGCCGGGTATGACCGAGAGAGATCTGCAGGATTTTATATATTCGTTCTTCCCGTTTATGTTCGGCATTTATCCGTATGTCTTTGTAAATGACAGACAAAAGACGGCAATGGCAAAGTCAAATGTCGGATATGTGTTTATGACGGCTTATGAGATAGTTTATAACTGTGTCAGGAAGCTGCTGACAGATCAATAAGTAGAGGTGAGGTAAATGAAAACAATAAAGACGATTATTAAAAAAACTGCTTTGATAATGGGAGCGTTGATGATGAATACGTTGGGTGCGATCGCCGCTGATAATACAGGTTTTTCAGATGTGCCTGCAGACTATAAGTATGCGGAGGGCATAAGCTATTGTGTGAATAACGGCATAATTAGAAGAACGGCTCCGGCAGAGTTTTCGCCGGAGGAAAAGATAAACAGAGAGCTGTTCGCCTGTGTTTTATACAGACTAGAAAACAGTCCGGCAACGGAGTCGGAAATAAGCTTTGACGATGTATAGAAGGGCAGATGGTTTCAGGTGGGAGTGACATGGGCGGCTGAGAAGAATATTCTCGGCGGCTACGGCGGCGGAATATTCGGAGTGAATGACGGTATAACAAAGGAGCAGCTTGCGACAGCGTTATGGAGATATGCCGGATCTCCGGCAGCTGAAGGAGCGGCAGCTCTTAACGATTCGGGACTTGTTTCATCATGGGCAGCGGAGCCGGTTGCATGGGCTGTCGGAAGCAATATACTGAGCGCTGAGAACGGCAGCTTCGGGCCGCAGTCGGTAGTCACAAGAGGCATGGCTGCCGATGCTGTAATGAGGTTTTTAAAGCTCTGCGAAACACCGTATATAAAGGCTCTTTCGAAAAATGCTCCGGAAGCTTTGCCGCAGGGTGAGTTTATAGAAAGGATCAGTCTGAAAATAAACGGCACCGATGGTGAGGCAGTTGTGGCATTGACAGACAGCAAGCCGACAAGAGAATTTATCGCGCAGCTGCCGATGACGGTGACCTTCATAGATTTCGGCGAGCGTGAAAAATTCGGGAAGATGCCGATTCCGCTCAGTGAGGACGAGGCGCTTCTCTCGGGCTATGAGATAGGTGATTTCAGCTATGGAACGGCATACGACTGCATGATCGCATTCTATGATCAGGATAATGAGGTCATTGACGGAGTAATAAAATTAGGAAGCTTTGAGTCGGGACTGGAGCTGTTTTCCGGCAGGGAAAACATAGAGGTGACCATATCGGCTCTGGAAAATTGATAATATAGAAGATAGTGTAAAGTAGGATATGAAAAACATGAGTAAGGCAAAAGTCATCCGTCACCCTTGACAGCTTAGTCAAAACAATGCTGAAAAGGTGTGCCGACGGTGAGAAACTCAAGAACGAATCTGATTTTGCCGTCGCAAAC
>JAFRDB010000120.1 GCA_017404065.1 Clostridia bacterium | reverse complement strand
CCTGATCCAGAAACGGATATTTATACATCCATGCTGCTGTTTTCAGAAAGTTTGTCCATTCGTCATAGCTCGATAATGAATTTAAAGTAGCTTGCAGCCTTTCAAATGTCTGCTGTAATTTTGTTGCCAATATGTATCACCTCACAATTTTCTTTTGTCACATTTATACCTCCATCGCAAAAAGTCGTAACAAAAAAGCGGTAGCTTCTTATACCTGAAGTTAAACCGCTTTTCTACTGTCCTCTTTGTGTCACGTTACCTTTTGGGATGAGTCAAATAATATTTCTGACATCACTTTCTACGATATTAAATCGTAAAAACTCAGGAATGGCTTCCATATATGCCTGCTTCTTTGGCATATATGATTTGCTTGCTGTGCATAAAGCAAGCACACTTGCCGGGTATATGGTCTCCGACAGCTTCCGGCTTCGCAGATCATCATATTCCTCACACAGTTCTATGCCGTTTTCTCGGCTTATATAATCTACCATTGCCAATAGATACAGACATTCGGGATACCACTTTTTCTTGTAATAGATCCGTATATCATCGCTTTTCAATGTTTCGATCAGAAAATCAATATCGCCTAAGTCTTTTAGCCTATGGCAGACATTGCTCTTGTATAATTCAAAGGAACAGCGATTTTCAATACTCTTTGGGGACAGGCGGTACTTTGTCATAATATTCTTTTCAAGTAATTCTTTGATTGTCATAACGCTGCCTCCTTTATACCGACTCATAATCATATTGTATCGGCATACCGTTATATTGTCAAGAAGAAAATTTACCTTTCTGCTATTCACCTGCATTGCTCCCGCTTTTTACGAAGCCGCTGTTGTTCACGCAGCTTTTCGGCAAGCTTCAATGCTTCTTCTATCGTTTCAGCCTTACCACTGTCAAGCGCATCGGATAATCTGACCTCGCTCCGGTAGTCCATGCCGTCTATACAATAGCACAGCTTATTGACCACTCCGAGCGTATCGTTATTTTTGTCTATCAAAGCATCTATGCGCTCGCCCATAGAATCCTCCGGATAAAGCTCCACCTTTAATGTTCGTGCATTATCCAGTCTTATCTGATTTGGCGGTGTGAGAATGCCTATGCTTTGCAGCTTGTCCTGCATGGTATATGGCGGCTCTGACAGATCGAGCACTATACTCTGTTGTAAAAAATGCACCTTGCCTTTCAGCATACCATCACCTCTCCATCTCATGCGGCTTTATTCCCGCTTCCTTCTTTAAGCCGTCCATTGTCTTTTTCGTTAAACCCTCAAAATCGGCTTTACTCTCAACTAAGCTTTTAACACTATCTCTGAACTCCGGTGTGCCTGCATCTATGAAATACTCATATCCCATGCTCTCTATATCACCGAAGAACTCACTTGCAGACCTTGAGCTTTTCGCTGCCTTCTTTATGACATCGTTATCAAAAACAATACATACTATCTGCCCTCCGGCTAAAGCATCGGGATTGTAATACTGCTCTGTAAAGCCTTCATCATTCTTGAAGAATTTATCCTGCTCGATCTTGCCGTAGGTCTTTTCGACAAACTTTACATCCATATATCTCTCCAACTGCTCGGTGTTATAGCAATACACATACGCATTATAGTCGCCGTTCTTTGGTGTGCATCTTATGAAGTATGTATGCTTATCCGACTGCACCTTGTACATATACATATCCGTCCAGCTGTTTTCAAGCTTCAGCCCCGGCACGGATCTGCATATCCTTGACATATCCGCAAGGCTTTTGAGTATAGGCGTATCGGACCTCATTCTGAAAT
>JAFRDB010000119.1 GCA_017404065.1 Clostridia bacterium | reverse complement strand
TTTGGTTTGCTCTATTGTGTTTCATTTGTTAAATCTCCTCTGCATAATTAGTTTTTTTTGTTTGTTTTTTGTTTCTCACTAATTATACAGCAGGGGATTTTTTTATGCAATCCTCATTTTCATTCATTACAGGAATGCTTTACACATATATAAGTATATTCTATTTAATAACATTATTCATCTGCTATCTTTTAATCCGATTTCAATCAATCTTTAATATGTTACAATAGATGCATCTGTATTAGAATCACATTGAAGCAATCAAAGATTTTATCACCAACTATGATATTTCTCCAACTTAGCAACATTATCAACTAATCTGTCAAATGTTACAATTTTTAAATTAGAATGATGATACATGGTTTGGCTTCTAACATCCAAAGCATCTTCATTCATATAGTCTCTTCGGCTAACAACTAAATAGTAATATATTCTGTATAATGGCACATCAATACCATACCCTGTTAATCCTATATTTCTCAAAAAATAATCTCTATTTTTGTTTATCCACCTCTCCCAGTCATTGATTTGTGCCATTCCTTTTTTCACGCTTTGACTTTCTATATTTGCTGTCGAAATTAAATACTCTGTATTTGACTTCTCAAACTCAATGAGTACAATACTGTATCCATCTGAGCTTTTTCCTAGCAACATATAATCAACTGCATACTCATTTCCTAACGCTTGTTCTGGGAAAAGATATGCAGCGTGATGTCCAAAATTGTAATCCAAAAAAATCGATCCTGGGATAAACCACTTTCTGTTGTCTTTTATATATCTTTGAATTTCTAATTCGTTCTTAGCTTTATAAATTACTTCATGAAAAGCATCAGCTTCTAATTGTAACTGTATACTTTCATATTTACTAGGCAAGAGAAAATTATTAGGATACAACGAACTTTTACACCATATGAATCTTCTAACACTCGCGTCAGGATGAGAAAATTTTTGCGAATCTCTATTACTCTTAACACCTTTTCTTGAAATGAATTTTTTCTCTTTATCCCAAGCTTCTCGTTCTTCTTCAGTAAGAATAATATTGTAATCTCTTTCGTATAAATTCATTTGAACCTCCATATGGTTTTTTTATCATTAATACTAATATATAGTTAAAGCTTCTTAAATAACTTCATGATTAATTATACCACACCGGAGCTGAGAAGGCAACCCCCTAAATTGAGGCTGCCTTCCTTCTGTGGCTTACTTTACCCATTCTTCGGTTGTGCCTGTTACAGCCATATGCGTATTTGCTGCTTCAAGAATTGCAAAGTATGCCCAATATGAGTTGTCCTTAAGGTCAGTAAACGGATTAACGGTAGTTATATTCTTATTGATATATTCCGTATCCGCTTCACGCCCTGTTACTCTGTTGACGATTGCAACCACCTCGGCGCGTGTGATATTGTTATCCGGCTTGAATGTGCCGTCTGCATATCCGTTTATCCACTCCATTGCGACTGCGCTGTTTACATAGCTTTCAGCCCAATGTGAAACCGTAACATCTGCAAATGAATTTTTCTTAGATACATTGACCTTATCAAACAGCTCATAGAACCTTGTACACATAGCCAAGAACTCAGCTCTTGATATTGATGCGTCAGGCTTGAATGTACCATCGGTATAGCCTTCAATGATCTTGTAGCTTGCAAGATATGAGATATACTGGTTATACCAAGCCTTTGGATCTACATCTTTAAATGATGATACCTTATTGCCGATATTCTCACCCTTACGCTCTGCAATATTCCTTGCAAAGATAGCTGCTGCCTCGGCTCTGGTCATATCGCCCTCCGGTCTGAATGTGCCGTCGTTATAGCCTATAACATACAGCTTATGCTCTGTTGCCGGAAGTACGAGCTGTCCGTTTTTATCGGTAGTGCCGTTAGCGGAATTACCGTCCTTATCCTTGAGAATAATGCTTGTATCTGCCTTTGCATTACCCTTTCCGTCTGTAACGGTTATAGTATAATAGTTGTTGCCATCAAGCTTTGTACCGTTCGGAAGTGTAAGCGTGATATTACCGTCCTTATCAGTGGACTTTGCCACGGTAACAGTCTTTCCGTTCTTATCTGTAACCTTTACATTAGTTACATTCACGGAGCTGCTGCCACCGCCGCCACCGCCGGAGCTGCGTCCGCCGCCTGAGCTTCCGCCCGATGAGCTGCCACCCGTTGCCGGCTTATCCGGTACAACTATCTTTCCATTTGTGCCTGTGGTCTTAGTTGTATTCTTGCCGGTCTTGTCTGTAACGGTGACACTCATATCCTTGACCGCTGCATTATCCTTATCGGTAACTGTAACAGTCGTTCTGTCTGCATAGTCAATTACAACGCCATTCGGAAGCATAACTGATACCTTGCCGTCCTTTACAACGACATAGGCATTCTCTATATTGCCCTTTGTTTCTGTTGACACATTCACATTATATATATTACCGTTTGCATCCTTTACAGTCGCGTTTCCGTCAGCGTCCGTAAAGTCAGCATCAGACTGAGGAACAACAGCTATACCGTTGCTCTTTGTCTTATCGGATGCTGTTCCGCCTTTGGTATCTGTCACCGTGACAGTAACACCCTTTATAGGCTCGCTATCAGTCTCATTTACGACCTTGATATATGTCTTGTTATCCGGTGTGAGCATCTTGCTCTCCGGCAGCTCTATAACAAGATCACCGTTATCCTGTAATTTTATGAGTCCAAATTCTGTGATAAGACCGTCGTTATCCCATACATATACTCTATAGGTATAATTCTTATTCTGAACAACAGCGCCCTCGCCCAGATCAGGTATCGGTGTCGGCTCGGTCGGGATCTCTATCGGCTCCTGTGTTGCAGCAGGTGTAGATGTTTCTTCCGGTTTTTCTGTGCCCTCCGGCTCTGCTGAAGGTGTTGTTGCTGGCTCTCTTGTTGCCGCAGGATCTTCTGTTGCAACAGGCTCAGTTGTCGGCTCTGCCGTCGGCTCCGGTGTTGTTTCTACTCCCGGTAAAGGTGTAGCCTCTGCATCAGGAACGGGTGTCGCTGTCGGCTTTGCTATCGGTGCTTCTGATAATGGCGGTACTATAACAATGCCGTTCTCATCAGTAACCTCTGTGCGCATGCCGCTGCCGTCCTTGTTATATACTGTTACCTTCCAGTCCTCAACGGGTGTTCCGTCTGATTTTGTGACCTTTACAGTGATGCGGTTATAATAGTCGATCACCTTATCTGCAGGCAGGCATACAAGCGTTGATTTGTCACTTGATATAAGCGTAACGAGCGCATCGGGTATCACGCCGGTTTCATCATAAACGGTAACGATATAATCATATATCTTATCACCGTCTATCTCGCCTACCTCTGCTGTGCCTTTATCGTCCGTTATATCGGTGTTAGTCATGGGAAGTGTCAGCTGTCCACGCACATTCGTATATCCGTTCTCGATATAATCGCCATCGCCGATCAACTGAACACGCAGCTTTTTAACTGGCTCGCCCTTTTCCGTTACGACTGTTACGGTTATGCGGTTGTCCTTATTAAACGCTGTACCCTCCGGCAGCTTCACATCAATAGAATAGTTATCGCCCACTGTTACATCACAGTCAGGTACAAGCTCACCGTTCTTATCTGTTACAACCACAACATAGGTATTCGTATTGTCTGTAACAGTGCCGTTACTGTCGGTAATAGATGATGTGCTGTTCGGTACTCTGAGCTGACCGTTTTCATCGCTTATTCCCGTTGCAGCATTATCCGATGTATCGGAAATATATATGCGCACATCCTTTGCGGGCTGATTATCGGCATCAATAACGGTTATTGTCGTTATATCCTCTGCTGAAAGCAATCTGCCATCCGGGAGCTTTATCGTGATATTATCATTTGTGTCTATTCTGATCTCGGAATTGAATACAGGCTTACCGTCCTTATCGGCAATAAGGATAGTGTATTTACCAACCACAGATCTTCCGTCCTCGTCCGAATTATCCTTATCGGTAAGCTGTGGAATGACCGCAGATCTGAGCGCATTGCCGCAGCGTGTACATTCTATATGCTTACTTCCGTCACGCTCTATTGTTGCAGGTGTGTCGATGATCCAATCGGAATATTCATGTCCGAGCGCATCTGTATAGCTTGCAACATGGCTGTCACCGCAGTCTGAACAGGTGTAGGTTGTATAACCCATTTCGGTACAGGTCGGTGCTGTTACCACAGACACATAATTATGCGCGATAGATTCCTTTTCATCACCGATAAACTCCTTGCCGCAGTCCGGGCAGGTATAGATCGTATATCCCTGAGAAGTACAGGTCGGCTCTATCGTCTGCTTATGATAGTTATGCGGGAGTACATCTGTATAGTCAGCTACATAGCTGTCACCGCAATCATGGCATGTGTATGTGGTGTATCCCATTTCGGTACAGGTCGGTGCTGTTATCTTTGACTCATAATGATGCGGTGTTTTATCCATATAGTCGGACTTGTATGTATCGCCGCAGTCAGGGCAGGTGTAGGTCGTGTATCCCATCTCCGTACAGGTCGGTGCCGTTATTACAGACTTGTAGTTATGCTCAAGCTTATCTACATAGTCCGCAACATACTCACTGTCACCATGCTTGCATACATATGCGGTAAAGCCGAATGATGTGCAGGTCGGAGCTGTGACCTTTGACTCATATTCATGCCCTGTCGGAAGCTCTACTATTGCTCCGCACTCTGTACATATCTGCGGCTCGGTGCAGGTCGCAGCCGTTCCCGGTGTGTGTCCTGTTGCAGATATAGCCTTTATCATCTTTTCATCACAGTGATTACAGTCATATTCCATCACTCCCTCACTGTCACAGGTCGAGCTTGTAACGATATGACCTTCATCCCATTCATGACCTGTCGGCTCTGTATAGTCTGAGATATATACATCATCACAGTTCGCACAGGTGTATGTGGTAAAACCGCGTGTTGTACAGGTCGGAGCTGTGACCTTTACCTGATACTCATGCTTTGCGAGCGGAGTTAAGTCTGTTATATACTTATACCCGCAATCCTTGCATACATGCTCAGTATATCCGTTCATTGTACAGCTTGCCGGTATTACCTTTGTTTCATAGTCATGCCCTGTCATAGCTGTATTTTCTGTGTAATAGTCACCGCAGCGCTTACACATGTGCAGAACATATCCGCCCTGTGTGCAGCTTGCTTCTCTGATCACGATAGTATCATGATTATGTCCGGTCGCCGGAGTATAGTTCTTCTTTTCAAGCGCACCGCACTCATTACACTGCCAGCGCTCATATCCAAGCTCTGTACAGGTCGGCTTTACCGTTTCGATATAGCGGTAATCATGCGTATGAACATCCGATGCTGCTACTCTTGTGCTCTTATCTTCAAGCAGCCATACATATGACACTCCGTTCTCTGTCATTCTCTCACCGTTATATGAATAGGTTATCTGATAATATACCGGATAATATCCTTCCTCGGTATATGACGGTGCAGATGTCTTGTTACATGAGCTTGCTTCTGTACCGTATCTGATCGAGGTATTAACTCCATCCTCTGAAAGATCAGATACTACAACGCTATGTGCATTGCCGTCAACCTTGCCGTAATAGCTCTCCACAACAGACTTTGCGACCACATATTCGTCCTTTATATATCCGCAATCGTCACAGGCTGCCGTTATATGAAATCTCTGATTGCCGAGCTGTGCATCGACCGTTTCATCAAAATCGTGAAGCTCCTGCTTCTCTGTTGCCCTTGCGAATGTTCCCTTGCAGAACTGACAATACTCACCCTTCTTCAACACCGTTGTATGATACTTGCTGTTATACGGTGTATAGGTGGTGTTATCAAAGTCCTGAAAGAAGTTGTGATCGCATGGGTTAAGCCCATAAACATTCTTGCCGAAGCCATAGCTGCCCGTTCCGTCATTAGCGTTTATTACACCACAATTCTGACAAACGGACTTTGTGTAGTGGTATCCTGTATAAAAAGCATCAACACCGGGAGTACCGCTATCGACATTACCCTTACTCACACCGTCAATGCCGGTCCCGTCCGACCACATCACACCACGATTCAGAGCTGTTTCACCCGACTTTGTATATTCCGGTACTCTGTAGATCAGCTGTGTTGTTTCCATATCACATACGGGGCAAAAGCTTGTTTCGTATGTTGTTGTAGCGTTCACATCAAACTCATTCGCACGACCGTTCGCCTCAACCCAGCGGTCTGCCGGATCGACATACTCATTCGACTGTGCCGCCAATGCGTTAAATGAGGGCATTATGCTCATTGCTGTTGCAGCCGCCATAACGCCCGATAAAATTCTCTTTATTCTGTTATTTATACTCATAATTCTGATTCCTCCATGAAATAATTCTTTATTAGGAAAAGCCGCCTGATTTACAAAGCCAGGCGGCTCCATGCTGTTATCCTCTATCCTTAGCCTTTACTCTCGGCTTTATCTGTCGTGTATTGCTGTTCTTTACAGTTGCCCTGCGTTTAGCAGCTTCAACCCTTCCTCTTATGGACGGCTTCCGGCTCGTCTCCCCGCGCTTTGTAGCCCTCGATCCTTTTTCTGACTCCGACTCGTTCCGGCGGGTTCGGGAGTTTTTTGAGCTGCTGTCCTTATCCTTTGCTTTTTCCGGCTCCTTATCAGCCGCCTTGTCCTTGTCGGGTGCCTTATCTCCCTTATCCTTGGTATCGTCCTTTTCGGAATCCTTTGTATCTTCTGCCTTTTCATTTGCAACTACCGGCGCGTTAAGCCCCAGCTTTTCTATGATATAGTTTAGCTTTACCACATCATCATGTTTTGCTATGATGTCACAAAATCCGCTTGTTTTATCCGTAACAACAGTAAACAAAACGCCGTACCTTTTCGCCTCCGACTGGAACTTTTTAAGCTCCTGCTTATTAATCTGCAGGATACACAACGGCTTATCAGCTTTTAGCAGGTTTTTAAGTGCTGTTTTGCCCTGCAGCTTATTGTCCTCGTTAAGCAATGCTATGACAATAGCCGCAAGATTCTTAGCACCGAGACCTGCCAGCTTTGCAGCCGATTCCGTTATCTGTATCCCCTCACGCACCATCAGATCAGCGACTTCTCCACTTCCGTTCATGTGCTTTTGCCTCCTTTATCCGCTCGTTCTTTGATATATTCTTCGCCTGTTCCTGTCTTTCCTGTATGCGCTCGGCATCCTCATGTATCGCTTGGCACATACGGACTGCCTGCCGCAGTCCTTTAAGCTCATCATTGACAGAGGAAATCTTCTGTGTGATCTCCTCCTTGTCCTTTTCATCCGCATCATCCCTTTCCTTGTAAAGTGATCTTCGCTCACGCGTAAGCTCCGTTATCCTGCCCTCGCAAAAAGCCCTGTGCGCCGAAAGCTGTACTGTGTTCTCTATATTATTATCATAGAGAAACTGAAACTGAGTCTTATAACGTTCAAATTTGATTATTTCTTCGCGCATAAAAGCAGACACTTTTTTCGGTGTCTGCTTCTTGCGGATCTTCTTGAACAGATACAGATAGTGAAAGTATAGCGCTTTAAATCCCTTGAGCTTTGTCCGCTTATACTTGCTCACATCTACCTTGTCCCAGTTATATTGCTTTTTCGGTGTCAGCGGCTTTATTCCGTTACGGGCTGCCATAACTCGCTCGCGTATGCTATCCTCTGTATATTGCTCGCCCAATGAGCGTAATCTTATGTATCTCTCTGAAAACGGCGGCTTTATCGCCGTATGCTTTACATTCGGACCTCTTTTTACGGAATACCCGTTCTTTCGCATCAGCTCCCAGAAGTGGATATATGATTTGGATACCGAGATAATATCGTCTATATCATCCCTTATCATACCTCGTATAGTAGGCTTACCCTCATTCATAGCCTTCCACTCAGCATAGTGCATACCCTTACCCTTCGGGTTATCTATAACGGCAAGCTGATGTTCACGACACAGCCTGTCGGAGACCTTTTGGATAATTTTAAAGTAGCTTTTAGGAGTGGAACGGAACTTGCCGCCGTCTGTGAATGAAACGGAATTGACAACTATATGGTTATGAAGGTTATCAGTGTTAAGGTGTGTGCCTATAACGACCTCAAACCTGTCACCGAAGCATTCACGTGCAAACTCAACACCTATGCGGTGCGCCAGCTCCGGAGTGACCTCGCCCTCATTGAATGACTGTATGTAATGATAGGCTAAGGCCTTGCCCTCCTTGCCGAATCTTCGTTTCGTATCCAGCATTTCATCATATGCAGTTTCTACGGACTTGCAGTTGATGGCGGTCTCATATATATGCTGCTCCGTTTTATCCGGATCTGCGGCATACTCTATCACACCTTCAAGTGCGGTCTTTTTCTCATTTGCAGCGTAAGCTATTGTTTTCTCTAAGCTGTGTCTTATGGCTTTGACCTTTGTAACTGCCATTTACCTTTTCACCTCCCGGTATATCTCACCGAGCAGACGCTCTACCTCAAATAGCTGCTCCAATGTTGCCTTATCCTCGGCATTTACCTTGTGCGCTATCTGATTGATGTTGTGTCCTATGTAATTTATCTCTCGTAACAGCTTAGGCAGCTCATCCGGCGGACGCGGCTGTATATCCGAGCCCATTATGAGCTTTCGGATAAGCGGCTCCATTTTCAGTCCCGCTATCGCCGCCTGCTTTTGCAGGTGCGCGTGTTCTTTCTGTGATAAGCGCACAGTCAGCTTTATTTTTTCACCATTCATGAGTATCACCTCCTTTCTCGCCTTGCGAGATATTAAATGGGTTTTAGGGAAATCTCCCTAACGAGCGCATTTTGACGGCAAAATGCTATGCTTGCAAAACTATTTCTCTTGAGATTTACCCCATATTACAGGGTATCCTTTTTCATTGGTATATCTATATTTCTTATGAGTTTTCATTGGTTTCATAACCGCTTCAAATAATTGTTTTAGGGTTGTTATACCGACTTTGAAGTATATATTATCCCGACCTTTTGTTTGTTCAGAAAGTAAAATCAATATTGCTTTTTCCTGTTTTCAATACCGAAACATATCATTTTCAATACTGCGTATATTTTTTTGCTCAAATCGGTGTTTTTTCAATACTGAAATGCCTTGTTTTCAATATTGAAATCATATAATTTCGATATCACTCTCCAACAAATCCCCATGAGATGTTATTCTCAGCTTCTTGTTCTTCTGTTTTTTCAGCTGCTGATGAGTTCATTCCGCCATTTAGCGCCTGAACTATGCGCTTTATGAGCTTTTCCTCCGATGCTTCCTTTGCGCCTTTTTCAAAATACCCATTGATAGCCGAAATGATCACATTAGAATATGACTTATGCTTTTTTCTGTCCATATTCTGCAAATGCTTCCATGCTCTCCGATGTTCCGGCTTATCAAGATTAAACCGTACATTGCAAAATCTAAGCTCTGACATAGATCATACCTTCTTTCTCAGCTGTAAATATGCAAGATATTCAAAGCCCTTTGCAGCAGCACACAGATCAGTTATAATCGTTACTCGGTCCGCATCATACTCTCCAAAGTTTTTGACTATACAGCCTCCACCGCCAAGTATATACAGCTTCATTGTCTGCGGGTTATAGTCATGTCTTGCTAACGCATCAAAAATATCCCGTACATATCCGACCGCTTCCTTATGAAGCAAGTCGATATACCGCTTGCTGATCTCAGCCGTACCATGCCTCAGATAATCCTCTGCTACACTGTCAAGCAATGTCGCAAACATATTATCCATCACAGCCTTTTTCATTCGCATAACGCACTGATTAACACCGAGCTTTTCAGTCCAGCACATACTCTCAATGGGTTTCTTGTCCTTAATGTACATGATATTTATTGTTCCGTTGCCTATATCCGCCAGCACATTAATACCTTTAAACTCGGATAAGCGTTCCACTATCGCCGGATAACCCTGTGGATATATACTGCATCCGACAAGTGTTATATGAAACTCCTTATTCTTATATCTGAACCATAGATCCCTGTTTTTCATAAGGTACTCTCTGAATTTTTCACGCTGACCACGAACCCAAGTAAGCGGCAATCCCGTTGCAAGATGCACTTTCGCTTCATATATTCCGGCTCGGTACATTTCCCGCGCCATAGCTATCATATTGAGCATATAGAAGTCCTCATCCACTGATTTATCCTCAATAAAGCTTTTGTGTCCGTCACCAAACCGATAGTATTTTCCGTTATATATGAGAACATTGTCCGTGAAGATCGGTTCGTTTTCATACACATCCACAGATGATCTTGTTATGCTCCCGCTCGATTTCACATTCCCGTATCCTAAGTCCGTTCCAATTATCAGCACTCCGTTTTTTAATTCACGCATATTATCTTTTGCTCCTTCCTGTTTTTATTGTATCTTATGTTACATCCTTACACATATCCATCACCTCTCCGGCTCGCTTTTTCGCTTTTCCCTACGCTCGGCATCCAAGGAATCCGCATACCCTTTTGCAAAATCAACTATATTATTACGCAGATCCTCCATGTGTGATGTCTCACGATCAAGCCAGTCGTTATAGCCGCTCTCAAGAACATTATCAAGCTTTGTCAATGCCCGAAGCTCTCTGTCCGACAGATATTTCGGATCTTCAAAAGTCATCAGAATATCCTCCTGAATAATGAGCCGATAAGCGTTGTTCATTATCTCATCCGGCTGCATTTTACGAAGCATTCCCTTATACTACTGTTGTTCCTTTGCTGCCTTGTTATACAGCATATCCTCAAGTCTTTCTCTCATAGTCATAGTTCATCATTCCTTTCTCTGTTTTTTTGCATAGAAAAAAGCCTGCCGTTATTTTTGACAGGCCTTATGAAAACACATTATCTTTCCATATTGAATTTTGATCGCTTGATTTCGCGCTTTTTCAGTTTTTCTAAAGAGAAATCCAATATTCTTTCTTTTCTCTCTGATAGCATAGTTTTGTAGAATGTTTTTTGCAAATCCGATATATACGGAATTTCATCAATCATTTCACTGATTTTACTCATATTGATTCGCGGAATTATTCGCTTCAATGCCTTGTTGCAATCTTGGTTTTCCAATGAAGAAATAAAGTTAAAGTAGTTTATTTTTTTGCCGTTGCTTCTTATACCTGACAGCGGTATTGTAAAGATGCGTTTATTCATTTCTTCTTTATTCTCTAACACCGCCTTCATTATCTCCTCATCAGCCTGCGGATACATACAGCTTCCACAGTCAAAGACGGGTGCTAATTTCATTTCGTCTGTGATGGTATTATACAGGAAGCCCCAATTACCGTTATGTCTATCCCAGTTACCTATAAACGCATCTACGATAAAAACATCCCAAAACCATTCTTTGAGCATTATAGGATCAACAGCCGTTTGCTCCTCTATTGCGCTTAAAATATCATCAAGCTCTGTACCATATCCATTGTGCTCGGAATCAATTATTGTATTTTTCAAAGATGCAAAATCCTGTAACACTACTCCCGGGCTTGTGAAATCCTTGCACGCAACGACTATTTTCTCTTTACCGTTTCGTCTGTAAGTTCCCAAAATCGTATTTTGTGCCTCTATTCCTACGCTTTCAAAAATGTTACAACCTATATATTCGGATATACATCCATTAGCATAGCTTATATCCTTATTTTTCTTCGGTAGTGCAGGAAATTTCAGCATATACTGCTCATTGTTATATATTATAGAGATCTTGCTTCCGTTTGCACCGGCATAAGCTTTATTTCGCACTGGGCAATCAGTAAAATCAACCATATTTACGCACTCCTCTCCATCCGAAGGTATTTTTCTCTGAGATACCATGCCTGCTCCGGTGATATTATATCATTCACCTCAGCATAATTTATATCTGCATTAAGCTCGCTCCAATAAATATCCCAATCCATATCTCTTTTACCACTGTCCTCTATCGCCCATGACCGTTCCATATTAGCTATTGAGCATCTTAAATCTTCCGGCAGACCGGATTCAAGATAGCTTTTATCGATAGGCAAGCCTGTATTTTTATCGTATCCGTCATGTGATCTCATTTCATACACCTCCAATCATACCTATTTTATCACACTAAACTTGCATTTGCAACATAAACTTTATATTCACCTCTCCATTCCTCTGTTTTTGTCCCTGCCCATATCCTCCGGCTCACTCAGATCAACGCCTTCATGCTCACGCTTATCCATATTGAGCAGTGCATCAAGTGCGGCCAGTCTCTGCAGCTTTTCTTCAAGCTCCGCCTCCTGCGGGAACTCCTTTTTGCATTCCACCTTTGCGTTCTCATACTGCTTTTTCGTTTCATCAAGCTTTGTTTCGCACTGAGATTTTATTGTCGGAATGTTTGCAATAGCATTATCTATACGCTGTATATTACCAAACACATCTGTACCCAAGCTCAAGGTATATGACCGCGATGCCTGCAAGGTCATTTTATGCTCCTGATGGAATGTGTCTATCGACAGTATCATTGTAAAGCCTCGATACTCACCTATCACCACCGGATCAGGTGAGGTCATTGCCTTGCATCGTTCTATGAGCATCTTTCCGGCAGGCTCCTTCTCGGTGTATTCAGTCCCGTCTATTGTCATAGTGTTAAAGCCTTCCTCCGGCTTCGGATGCTGTTCTGCGACAACAATATCCTTTTCGGCTCCGGCGATCAGCTCCGTAAGCCTTGTTATCTCCTGCGGATAGAACTTGATCACCTTATCCTCAAGCTCATATTTCTGACTCATAAAGTTTGACTTTACAAGCTTCAGCTTTGCCACCTGAGTGTCCAGATCCATCTTTTCCTTGATATGCGGATTGCCTGTTGCAAGCGCCTTTATCTCAGCGTATGAAAGAGCTGTTTCATCAATATCCTCGGCTGAACGCACCGGAGATTTACTCGTCATAACCTGTGCTATGAATTTCTGCTTGTTCTCTACAAGCTGGAACATATACGCATCAAAGGTGTCCTTTGTTACATAACGGTATATATGCACCTTGTCATTCTCGTTACCCTGTCGGATAATACGCCCGCTGCGCTGCTCAAGGTCTGACGGTCGCCACGATTGCGATAGGTAAGAGTTTGATATTATCTCCGTCTTTTCCCCCGCTTAGCACCGTGCATGCGACTTTCACCGCACACGGCGCCCCCTCATTATGAAATAATCATTAGATTAGTAAGAAATTCAAAGCTATAGAAACTATTTGCGGTTAATTTTGCTATTTCCTGCCATAATGCGCAGTTTGTTGATTTTATCAAGAGTTTTTGTATCAGGTGCAACTATGTCCAGATATAATCGTATGGTCTCTGTATTCGTTGCGTGAATAAGAGTATGAACATTTTGATGTAATATTATCAGATTTGAATACTCGTCCGTACCTCCCATATTTATCGGCACTTTATGATGACAATGTATCTCATCTATTGATAATTCCACACCCGTAACAGCGCATCTCCCATACTGTGCCGCATATAAGGAAATTCTGTTATCCATATATTCAATACTTCTGCGCTGCTCTTTTATACGCATAAGAGCCAACATAACCGCTGTATTAATTTTTAAATTTTTATGAATTTCCTCTCGGCCTTCTGCGGTATATTTACAGACTTTCTTCCTCTTGAACATAGGTGTTTTGGTCTGTATATATCCTATTGGGCAAACGGTTTTACTGCTGATAAATCGAATTTGCTTGCTTTTACCGTATTGCTTACGAATATATACTTCATTGATATGTCCCTTTTTAGAAAGCCTGCCGTAAAGTCGATTTTTCATAACTGTTGACACATTCCTGTGTATTCCGTCACAGTCACTTGCTATCATCGTCGCAAATCTGTAGTAATTATGAATACCTATAACCATTGAATTGTAAATTGTAATTTCCTTTGCTTCATCATCTCGGTCTTTGGTATGTGCAATTCGTTTGATTTGTTCAATTAGTTTTTCCGTTTCCCGTGATTTTGCTTTTGGTGTCACATGTGAGCGGACAACATATTTATTACGTTTCTTTACCGCTTTCAATTCAAACCCCAAAAACTCGGAATAGTGTCTTTTTAAGTTTACTATCTTCGACTTTTCTTTGCTGATTTCAAGTTTCAACCGTTCTTTAAGCCATTTCTTGACTGCTATGAATACCTTTTCGGCATCGCTTCTTTTACGGCAAAACAACTTAAAATCATCTGCATAGCGTATAATATACACTTCCTTTAAGTTGCTTGTATTTCGTAGTGCTCCGTAGATAGGTGATTTATTTTTAGTTCCGTTAGGTCTGATTTCGCAACTGTATTCATATTTGGTCGGCATTTCTTCCCATTGAGAAGCTATCCACCAATCAAATTCATTTAATACAATATTTGAAAGCAACGGCGATAATATACCGCCTTGCGGCGTACCCTTTGTCGGATAAACTATATCACCGTTTGGCATAACTATCGGAGCTTTTAGCATCTCTCGGATAATACATAACAACTTTTTATCCCTAATACCCAAATGCCACATCTGCTTTATCAGCTTTGTATGGTTGACATTATCGAAAAATCCTTTAATGTCAACATCAACAACAAAATGTAGATTTTGCAGTTGTATCATTTTGCAGCATTGTGCTATCGCTTGTTCTGCCGACCTATTTGGTCTGAAGCCGTTACTACGTTCAAAGAATTTTGCTTCACATATCGGCTCTAACACCTGTAAAATACATTGTTGTACCAATCGGTCAATAATTGTCGGTATTCCAAGCGGACGCATTTTTCCATTTGGTTTAGGAATTTCTACACGCCTCACAGGTTTTGGTTTATACCACATAAGTTTTCGTTGCACTGCTTTTACATAACTTTCAACAGGCATTTTTTCAATATCTTTGATAGTTAATTTATCAGTTCCAGCAGTTTTACTACCACCATTCTTTTTGATATTCCGATATGCAAGACGGATATTTTCTTCACAAGATATTATTTCTAATAACTTTGTAAATGTTTTTCCTTCTTGACTATCCGAATACAATTTATCAAAGGTTGGTTGTAAATCATAGTATTCGCTATGTCTCAGTTTCTTTTGCTTTGTCATAGGCAACACCCCTCTCGGACTGTTTTTCTTTGTCTTACTCGAAGCTATGAATTTTCGTTACCTATAACTATATTTCATAATGACTTGTGGCTGTTGCTCCACCTCCATTACAGAGGCTTCATAGCTCGTGCCACTACTTTCACAGCAATTTAAGATGCTTATTTTCTTAGTCATCACCGTAATAATACGTTATGCTGCTTCCCACGTTCCGATAATTCTATCTGTACATATATACTTAGGTGCTTGCTCTGAGCCTGTCGGCTTGGATAGCGCCTGTAACGCTATAAGGTTTTTCATAACTGCCATTTTTACTAAACCTCACCGACTGCCATTTTTCAGACAATCGCACATTTCTATGCGAGCCTCGGTTTAGACCCGTACATTCGCAAGTTCGTCAGATATTTCTATCATTCTCACCATATATATTTTATAGACCCCCGGCATATAGGCTACACCATCCGCCTCCGGACAGCTTTCGTTTGAAATTGCATTTCAGTTACGGTAGCTCTCTGCCGACTTTACCGAGCTTCAGACCGCATTTTTGCCGCCTGTCGGAGTCTCAGGGTAGGCATTTCAGGACGTTACTCCATCATTCTACCTATTGAATTATCAGTTCTATGAAGCTTTCTTTTGCGGCTCCTTTCAATCCACGTGTAATTATGGCTTCACGCCTAACCTTTTCAGTTAGGAACGTGTCGCACGACAATCAAGATCGTGCAAGGCTATTAGCCGTGTCTGAACATTCGTTCCGGCACCCATCTTCTGAGTTGAGCCGAGCAAGATACGAACATCACCTTTGCGGACTTTAGAAAACAGCTCCTTCTTCTTTACATCGGTATCGGCATCATGTATGAACGCGATCTCATTCTCCGGTACACCTTTCGCGATCAGCTTTGCCTTTATATCGGTATATACGCTGAACTCATCCTCACCCTTTGGCGTGGACAGATCACAGAATACAAGCTGTGCGCTGCGGTCAGCTGCTGTCCGTTTCCATATCTCATAAACATTGTTCATGCAGGCATTGACCTTTGTTTCTTCTTCATCGGCGAGCATGGGATTTATCATACGCTGATCGAGTGCGAGCTTTCTTCCGTCATTGGTTATCTTCAGCATATTATCAACTGACGGATCAACCGCTCTGTTCCTTACCTTCTCCGCTCTATCGGATAAGTCTGATACCATTTCCTTTTGTATCTCGGTAGGCTGTACAGCTACATTATGATATTCAGCTTCAGGGACAGGTAATTTGAGCATATCCGCTGTCTGAATATCCGCTACCTCCTTGAACATCGTCATAAGCTCCGGAAGATTAAAGAATTTTGCAAAGCGCGTTTTCGCTCTGTATCCGCTGCCCTCCGGTGCAAGCTCTATCGCAGTTACGGTTTCGCCAAAGGTAGATGCCCATGCGTCAAAGTGCTGCAGCTCATTCCTTACGAGCGTATCATACTGCAAATATCTCTGTACTGTGTACATTTCAACCATACTGTTTGATATAGGCGTACCTGTTGCCATGATACAGCCCTTACCGCCTGTTATCTCATCAAGATAGCGGCATTTCATAAACATATCAGACGACTTCTGTGCTTCGGTCTGTGCTATACCTCCGACATTACGCATCTTTGTATAGAGATAAAGGTTTTTGTAATAGTGGCTCTCATCTACAAACAGCCTGTCAACACCCAATTCCTCAAAGGTCACGACATCATCCTTACGAGCAGTATCATTGAGTTTTTTGAGCTTTGCTTCTATACCTCGCTTTGTCTTTTCAAGCTGCTTTATGGTGAACCTTTCATCACGGTTCGCCTTTGCTTCGATAATGCCATCTATTATCTCATCACGCTGATTTTCAAGCATCTTTATCTGCCGTTCTATTGACATCGGTATCTTTTCAAACTGACTATGACCTATGATGATCGCGTCATAGTCACCTGTTGCGATCCTGCCGCAGAATTTTTTACGGTTCTTCGTTTCAAAATCCTTTTTTGTAGCAACAAGAATATTGGCTGCGGGATATAGCTGTAAGAACTCCGCTGCCCACTGCTCCGTAAGATGGTTCGGAACAACAAAAAGGGACTTGTTGCAAAGTCCCAAGCGTTTCATTTCCATTGCTGCGGCTGCCATAGTCCATGTCTTGCCCGCGCCTACTACATGACCTAATAGGGAGTTACCGCCGTACATGATACGCGCAACAGCATTCTTCTGATGCTGCCTGAGCTGTATTTCCGGATTCATGCCCGAAAACTGTATATGGCTTCCGTCATATTCGCGCGGCCGCACTGAATTGAACCTCTCGTTATACAGCTTAGTAAGAGCCATGCGCCTGTCAGGATCGCTCCAGATCCAGTTATCAAAAGCATTCTTTATGAGGTCCTGCTTCTGCTGTGCTATGGTGGTCTCCTTTTGGTTTAATACTGCAACACGGTTGCCCTTTTCATTCTCTACATAATCGAATATGCGAACATCCTTGAGGTTAAGGCTGTCCTCTATTATGCTGTATGCGTTTGCCCGTTTTGTGCCGTATGTACTGTTCGCCATTACATTCATTTTGTCATAGTTCTTTCCCGTCACCGCCCATGTTCCGGTGATATTTGAATACTTAATATCAATATTCCGGCTTGCAAAGTACGACGGCTTCAACAGCTCAGACACAAACTCCTTAATATACTCCGGCGGTATCCATGTAGTGCCGAGCCTTACCGTTATCTCGCTTGCCGTTAAGTCCTTCGGCTGAACTGCTGTAAGCGCTTCCACATTTACTGAGTAGTCCTCCGGATACAGCTCCGCGCTCCGCTGTGCCCATAATAGCTTTTCTCTGACATTACCGGACAGGTATTCATCAGCGGGAAGATACTTTTCCTGATAGCTTACACCGCTTGCATATAGAGGGTTGAGGAATACAACACCCTTTAAGTCCTCAAACAGCTCCTGCTCAGTCATGCCTGTAAGCTCTGACATATACTCCATATCAACACGGGCTTTCTCGCCTATGGAAACCGCAAGAGCTTCCGAGGCTGTGTCTACATGGGTTATCTCTGTCCTTGCGCCGATAGTACGCTTTGTAAACATATCAGCTTTACGCTCCAGCTCTCCGTTTTCGTTGATGATCTCAAGCGAGCATAAGAGAAAATATGAGCTGTCGTTTGAGAATGCCATATTATTACCGCGAGAATTGATAAGACCGTATTTTGCGGTATATTCATCATACAGCTTATTGAGCTTATCCTGCTGTGCTTTTATTTCATGCTCCGGATAGTCCTCAGACTGATATTCTATGAGCTCACGAACACAGTCACGGATCTCTATCAAGCCCTTGATACGGTTCTGAGCGGTCAGCGATACATCCACCTTATTCATGCGGCTGTTCTCGCGGAAATATATATCACCATCCACAACAGTATATGAAAAGTTTCTGACACTCGGATCGGCGGGAATGGATAAGTCCTCATCATTAGATACATCCTCTATATCATACTCCGTTATCTGCGCATGAATATTCTGAATAGCATCATTGAGCTGCTCACCAAGATCTGCACCCTCGTATGCCTTGCAGTTGAGCTGCGGTCCGAACGGTCCGCTCTCCTCTACCATTTCACCGAGTATCATATCGGGATTTGATACAAAGTATGAGTTCATTGTGTGTCCCTGCTCGTCTGTATCAAGGTGAACCCAATCCGGCTCAATATCAGTCATTCTGTCGCGCTTCTGCAAGAACAGGATATCGGATGTTACCTCTGTCCCGGCATTCGCCTTGAAGGTATTATCCGGCAAGCGTATCGCGCCGATCAGCTCCGCTCGCTGAGCTATGTATTTGCGGACATTTGAATTGCGCTTGTCCATTGTGCCGCTTGATGTGACGAAGGCTATAACGCCGCCCGGTCTGACCTTATCTATGGTCTTTGCAAAGAAATAGTCATGTATGAGGAAGTTGTGCTTATCATATCGCTTATCCATGACCTTGAACTGTCCGAACGGAACATTGCCGACAGCTGCATCAAAGAAGCTGTCCGGCAAAGCACTGTCCTCATAGCCCTGTATCGCAACAGAATTGTTCTGATAAAGCTGTTGCGCTATCCTACCGGATATGCTGTCTATCTCTATTCCGTACATCTTGCACTCGCTGAGACTGTCCGGCAGCATTCCCTCAAAGTTACCTATACCCATTGACGGATCAAGAATATTCGCCTGCTTGAGCCCCATACCTTCAAGAGCATCATACATAGAGCGTATAACTACGGGCGGAGTATAGAACGCAGTAAGTGTGCTTTCACGCGCCGAATTATATTCTGCTTCTGTCAAAAGACTTTTAAGCTGCGTGTATTCACTATGCCAGCTGTCTTTTTCACTGTCAAAAGCATCGGCAAGACCGCCCCAGCCAACATATCGCGATAATATCTCCTGCTCCTCCGGTGTGGCAAGCCTGTGTTCTTCTTCAAGCATATGCAGCAGCTCTATTGCCGCTACATTATTGCGGAACTTATCTTTCGGACCGGCAACACCCAAATTATCATCGGTAATACGGAAATTATGCCGCTCACCCGTTATTTCGGGATAGATAACGGTATTCGATACCGGCTTTGGTCTTTGCTGCTGCGGCATTGGGATAGCTTCAGTATGCTGCTCCGCTTCGCTTTCATGCTCGGTTTCCTGTCCCTGTTCTGTAATAAGGCCGCGCACTGTATCGAGACTTTCATTACGGAATATCGGAAAGCCTGCGCTCTGCTCAAAGGTAAGATCACGCAAGCTCACATTATCGTTATTGATGTTCTCAACAACAAATTTCCGCTCACCCATAATGACTTCTTTGCCTATGAGATTGTTATCATTATGCTGCTCCGGCTCCGGTGCTGTTTCCGGTATAGGATGTTCCGCCTTATACTGCTGTACCGCTTCTTCATCACCTGATATTTCAGCAATGTTCCCGTTTTCGTCATAGCTGATTGAAATATCCTCACCGTTAAACTCGATTGTAGCATTCTCTCTGACATAGTTCGTGTTCTCTATATTCTTGAACCATGTACGGGCAAATGAATTAAACTGTGTCACAAACGCTGTATTTAACAAACCGTTTTCAAGCTCTGCATACTGATATATACCCATATCGTCCTGTCTGTATGTTCTCGGTGACAGTGATCGTGTATTTCTGTCTATCTCAAACTCCATTTCAGGATCATACATAACATCACCGTTAAGAATATATGTATGTGCTACGGATACTCTTGTGTCAGACAGCTTTTCTACGATAAGCGGCATCATGGCTTTATCCTGAAATCGCATATACCTTGCATCACCGTCCATTAGCTCCGGCGCAAGCTCTGTAAGAATATCATAGTTTATCTGCTCGGTATTACGGCGTGTTCGCTGCGGTGTGTCTGAGTTTATGCTTTGATAAATAGCCTTTTCAAACTCTGCCTGCCGCTCTATTCGCTGCTTCACATCATCCGGTAATTCCTCATAATATTTGACATCACCGTTATCCTCAATATGTGCGATGGTTTTGTAATCGCCGTTTACCTCCTCAAGCCTGTTCCAGACAGTTGTGCCGTTGCCCAGGCTTCCAAAGCCTATGTCATATTCTTGTGACTGGTTCAACAAGCCATCAAGCTGGCTTATCAAAGAATTTGCCCGTTCAAGGTATTCGTCATCCTCCTCATATTCGGGCAATGAGCCTTTGATGCTTTCAATAAGGGACTGAACATTTTCTCTGCTTTGCAGCTCACTTGACATCTGCTTTACTAAATCAGAATGATCCGAGCCTACATCGAGATTATCCATGTATTCGTAATAGTTATATTCACGCACGAAGTTTACAAGCTGCTCCGCAAGCGATATATCCTGCTCATCCTGCTCAGGTATTACGGCAGCAATGTCACTTTCATACATAAAAACAAGCTCATCGAAATTCAGATCCGACAAGCCGTTTTCTACCATGTCATACAAGTCCTTGAACTGCTCACGCTCGACCTCATGGTTATCAAGATACTTTATTATGCGGTAATCTACAAGATCGGCATCGACCTGTATCTCACTTGCTCCGTCCTCAGTCGTGGTGTATGCAAGACTCACCTTATGGAGATTACTGAAATCAGCACTTTCATCACCATATTCCTGCTCATAGAAATCGCTTATGAGCGTTTGTGCTCTGTCAAGCAAGACAGGATTATCTATCATAAGGAAGCCATTATAATAGCGTATGCCATCTTCGCTGCGAATAACGCTCAGCTCTCCATTGTCATATTCATATACCTTGTGTCCGGCTTGAAACAATTCAAGCGCCAAATCACGCGATACAGTCGCATATCGCTCATTATCAACAGGTTTATTTGAAATATCAACAAAGATGTTTTCATTATATAGCTTCTCCATATAGTGATCTATATTATGTTGCGGCATTGTTATTACAGCTACGCTCACTCCGTCTATTTCTTTTTGTGTAGTTCTAATACCTAATATTTCAGATGCCGCTATTGCATCATCACCATACATCTCATAGTCCCTGCCAACCTTGTATATCTGTAAGACCTTTAGCTCTGATAATTCTTCAGAAAACTGATGTGCGCTGTTTCGCACATAAACATCAGTAGTCGCACCGTTTATCTTATCCATGCAGGCTATAAGGTTTTGCCTTGTATCGGCATCCTTTATGGCATCACTGATATGTATTTCTGTTTTGCCGATCAGATCCTGTACACCGTATTCCTCAAAATATCGCTTTTCATATTCGGATATAATATCAGTAAAGTATGCAATACGCTTTGGAAGCGTGTCACGCCTTTCCTCCGGTGTAAGGCCGTTCATATTCCGCAGATACTCAATTTTCTCATCACGGATACGCTGCTGTTCTATTTCGCTCTGATACCTCGGCAGCTCGACATTAAGCTCCCGCTCGGATAGGTATTTTCCGCTCTTTATGAGCTTATCAATCCGCTTCTCCACAGCATTCCACGATAGCTCCACCTTTGCAAGCGGTGATAATATATCGCTTCTGCTGAATGTTATACCTTTATTACCAGACTCCTGACTAAACAAGCCAGCCAGGTATCCGCTGACACCGTATTCATTCTTTAAGAAATCAGTACGCTCTTTTTTATCCGTATGCTCCTTAAAATACAGATAAATTCTCAGCTTGCCATCAGAAATGCCGCTGCCACGTTTGATGAACATATCATCAAGCTCATCCTCAGTGATAAACCGTGATGCTGTGCTGCCCTGATACTCATCAGCCGTAAAACGCAGCCGTTCACGCTGCAGATCTGTAAGCTGAGTAAGTATTCTGCCCGGCAAATACATTCTGAACCGCATTACATCTTTGTTTTCTGAATGTAGCTCCGCTATCGGTGATACTGCGGCTATAAGGCGATCAACACCCTCCGGTGTTCTCATGAGCTCTGCTATCCTTGCCGTACTGTCCGGGAATCCGCCCCTAAACCATTCGGGATCGAACAGGTCTCGCAGCTGCGGATAATCATCGTAGTTTAGATCCTGATGCATATACCAAAACGCGCTTACAGCCTCACTTAACTCGTAATCACGCATTTTGTCAAGCGTTGTCTGCGCCGCATATCTGCCTATATCAAGAAGCTCTCTGATACGCATATCAGCTTCATCCCATGTGATGAGCTCACAGCCGAAGCTGTCAACGGCTCTATCACCTCTTGCGATCTTTATGCCCTTATCATCCCACCATGCTGCGACCTTTGTACCGTCGATAATAAAACCCTTACCGCCAATACCGTATTCTCTCTTGAGAAATTCGATATTATCCTCGGCGGATTTGTTTTTACTATACTGCACACAGATATTTAACACACTGTTTTGGTCATTCGCACCGCTTGTAAGCACCTCATCTATCATCTGCTGCGAAATATTGCGCATTTTAAAAGCGGAGCCGTTTTGCTCCGCTTCAATGCTATTTCGCTGTTCTTCCTCAGACGGTAAGGACATATCAAAGAGGTTTAGCTGTACACCACGTCCCTCAGTACCGTCTCCTCGGCTGAATGGACTAAGTTGTTCATTAAGCCTGTCCATGTCAATGGGCTCCGGGCTTTCAGCTCCTCCGTCACTCCCTCGGTCTGTGCCAGCTTCGACACTATCCTCTCTACCATCGCCGTCGCTTCCTTGTTCGTGTCCTCCAAGTGCTGGAGCAGTGTTCCCTTCACCAGCATCGCTGTGTACAGTCCCTTCCGGTGGTTCTTGAGATATGTCCGTCTCATCTGTCCGTATTTCCCGATCTCGTACTGCTTGTCCGGTACTGTCAGGTTCGGCAGCTGATAATCGCCCACTGTCGTGTACTCCAACGGCTCTAACTTCTCTGTCATTTTTATCATTCCTTTCATTGTCGTCTCGGATATTTGTTCTGCTCTGATTATACACTCCCATCCGCTCAAATGCAAATTTCTTATTCTCGGCGCGTATGGTTTCCGATATGCTTCTGAGCGCTGTCTCTGATACGGATTGTACCGCACTGCCGAGCACGCTTATCGTATCTGATGTGCTGAACTCCATAATGTGCGGAAAATCCTCGGCACTGAACAGCTCCTCGGCGTTCTCTATACCCATGCGCTGCATTATCATATATGCTATTGAGCTTTCTGCAAGATCACTGAACCGTACATCCAGATTTTCGTTGTCAAGACCGCTCAAAAGGCTGTCGTCTTTAAGGTTTTGCAGATCCCTGAGATAGTCTGTCTTGTTATCCTGCACCGCATTATGGGCAGCGGACCTTATAGCCTCAACCAGAATAGTGTCGTCACTGTCACCGAATGTGTTTTGCAGTGTTTCGATTATCGCATCATCATGTCTGTTCTCATACTTCCAAAGAACAATATCCCTGCCATAGCGATCATTCGTATCTGATACATCAAATACATAGTCCAACCGATGCATCCCTCCGCTTTCGTGGAGCAGAGCTATACCCTTTGCACCCTTGTTTATCCACCGCTGAAGGCTCTTGTTCCATACATCTATGCTAGCGCAGGCTGTCGCGTCCGGACGCTGTGCGTATATGAGCACCTGATCCAGAAACGGATATTTATACATCCATGCTGCTGTTTTCAGAAAGTTTGTCCATTCGTCATAGCTCGATAATGAATTTAAAGTAGCTTGCAGCCTTTCAAATGTCTGCTGTAATTTTGTTGCCAAT
>JAFRDB010000118.1 GCA_017404065.1 Clostridia bacterium | reverse complement strand
TTTACGGCACTATCGAACGAGATAAATTAGTGGTTTTAAACATAATCTGTGGCTACCGTAGCCCCCAACCCGTCACGGCTCCTATCGTCGCCGCGCCACCCTGCCCCAAGGCAGGGACAGCAGAGCTACACCGCAAACATCAGTCCGACAAACTGAAATTTAAACGATATGCCGTCAGGCATAGTTTTCCCGGCTCAGAACTTTTCGGGATCGACATAACTGCCGTTTCTGATTATCTCATAATGCAGATGCGGCGCGCCGCCCTCGCCGCGCGGCTCAGCTATCGTGCCGATAACGGAGCCTGCCTTAACAGCATCGCCGGTGATAACGTTGATATCGCCAAGCTGGGCGTATACAGCCGTGATATCGTTTCCGTGGTCTATTGTGACATAGCCTCCCATCGATCCCATGCCTGTTTCCGTAACCGTGCCGTCTGCTGCGGATGAGACGCTGCAGCCTATATCGGCGGAAATATCTATGCCGTTATGCGTGCGCCAGTCCGAAAAGGTCTCGCTGTATGTGAGAGTACCGTCGGAAAAGCCGGTGAGTATCGCAGCAGGCGGAACGGGGTCGCCCATGACGCCCTCTGCGGCGTTTACAATAACTGCCGCCGGCGCGGTGTCGGGATTATCAACGGCATATTCCTCTATAGCCGATGCCTTTTCTGCTTCCGGTGCCGTTTCGGTTTCCTCTGCAGCTTCGTCGGAGGGGTCTGGCGGCATAGTGGCGGGTGCTGTCACTACCTTTGCCGTGCGCCTCTGCTCCTGTTCGGGCGCGGAGGCGTTCTTAGAAAGAAAGCCTGCAAGCCCAACCGCCAGCATACAGCAGGTAAGAGCAATATAAAATCCGGGCAGCCGCTTTGTCTTATTTTTACTGTTTGTGTCCATTGTGTATACCTCGCTTTCTGTGTCATACTTACTCATCCGTTTCGTGCGAAACTGAATGAGATCGATTTAACACTCACATTTTTTCCAAACAGAGCAGAATATATACATCAAAATGCCCTAAAAGATAAAATGTATATATAAAACCATAAACTTTTATAAATTTTTTTCGATTTTACTATAGCCAAATCGGAATTTATGTAGTATAATAAAGAAAACTGTTATGGAGAGTGGCGTAATGCGAATAAAAAAAATATCCGATAATGAGGTTTCCGTCTATCTTACCGCGAGTGAGCTGGAGGATTTCGAGCTTCGTATGGATGGCGGAGTGCCTCGTGAGGAGAGCCTGCACGGCTTTTTGTACAATATAATTGAGCTCGTGCGGAACGAAACGGATTTTGACCCGTTCGGCGGAGGCAGACTCGTTGTGGAGGCAATGCATACTACGGACGGGATGAAGCTGCGTATTTGCCGGCTTGGCGGCAGGCGCAAGCTTACCCGCGCAGAGTTTAAAAGGGTAAAGAAGATCAGCGCAAAGAAGCCTGATCCTGAGCTTGAAATGCTAAAGGCGTATGCTGAGCTTCTCGGACTTCTTGGCGCTTTGGAGAGCACCGTGCCGACAGAGAAGCGGTGCAGCTTTACCTTTGTTTTTGACGGCTTTAAAGCTATGGAGCAGGCGCTGATACATATAAACGATAATGAGCTTGGCAAGTGTGCGCTGTATCGCAGCGGAGGCAGGTACGCGATAGTTGTCAGGACCAAACGGTCGGAGCGTGTTTATAACGTGCTAACGGAGTTCGCTCTTATCTCGCATGACGGCAGCGTGCTTGCGGCGGACATTGCCGAAGGCTGGCAGGAGGTCGCGCGCGGTGCAAAGCTTGTTGAGATGGCGCAGGCGGTTCGGGATATGCGATAAAAATCAGAAATGCTAAAATAATGCTTGCAATTATAATAAAATTGTAGTATAATACCCTAAGAATAACATGAAAGGAAGAAAAGATATGAATCTATTTACAACAGTCGCGTATGCGACAGGCACAGCCGCACCGGCAGGTACGGAGGGCAGCAGCGTTATGTCTCTCGCTACATCAGTGCTTCCGCTTGTCATTATAATCGTACTGTTCTATGTGATGCTTATAAGACCGCAGCGCAAGAAGGAAAAGGAGACCAAAGCGATGATAAACGCTCTTAAGGTCGGCGATAAGGTCGTTTCCATCGGTGGAATATGCGGTAAGGTTTCAAAGATAAAGGATAACTATGTTTTCATCGAAACAGGCAATATCGGCACCGAGTCCGAGAAGAGCGTTATTAAGCTTGAACGTGACGCTATAAAGAATGTTGAGCAGAAGCTCAGCAACTGATCTGGGAGATCTATTCGCTCAGTGACCGGCATGATACAAAGCCGACCGCTGAGCGGATTTTTTGATGTTGACAACTCGAAACCTATTAGTGCTTCCATAAGAAAGGGATAATGCGATGCAAGGGATAATGGCACTGTTACGGCGGCTGGTGTGGACGCTTGCCGCGGCAGCGATGACTATGCCGGGTATGTTGCCTGAGAGTGACCTGCCACGCGAAAAACCGTACACGAGTGTGTTTTCGGCTACGTCGAGCAATAGCGGTGAGCCGTTTTATGATCTCGTCACCACATTTTATGATGATCCGCATTCGTCCCGTGCGTTCGCGTGGGAGGCGATGCCGGAGTATCGGAATATGGTGATACAGTACGGCACAGGTGAGAGCGAGTATGCGTATCAGCTCCGCGCCAAGGCGGAGCTGTATCCGGTCGCGGATGCGAAAAATACCGAAGCGGCGGTGGATGAGAGCGTGTATAATGCCGAATATATAACGCCCGAGCGCGATATGCTGTTTTACCGCGTCGCGGTGAAAAATCTTGAGCCGGGAACGAAATACATCTACAGGATAGGCGATACGGAGAAAAATGTCTGGAGCGGATTCTATGAATTTACCACCGAGCCGGAGAAAACGGACTCGTTTTCGGTAATTGCCGTCAGTGATCCGCAGGGACGGACGGCGGCGGAGTATAAGAATTACACAAATACACTGAATGCCGCGAAAAATGACCGGCAGGACGCCGCGTTTATTATAAATATGGGCGATTTTACGGATAACGCCAATTATGACGATTGGTGGCGGTATTTCTTTGACGCGTCAGCGGGGACTAAGGAGAGTTTGCCGCTGATGACGGCGATCGGAAACCACGAAAACCGCGGCAGCGGCACAAAATATTATAACCTTCACTTCTATAATCCGCAGAACGGCGCGGGGCTTGGACGGTGGTATAAGTCCGCTCCGGACGAGGATAAGGCGCTGCCGATAATACAAAATCTTGATAACACCGTATATTCGTTTGATTACGGCAATGCGCATTTTGCTGTAATAAACACCGGCACGGACTGGGAGCCGCGGAGCATGGAGCAGCTCTTAAAGATGCAGCGGCTTTGGCTTGAGAGCGACCTTGCGAGGACCACAAAACGTTGGAAGATACTATTGACCCATATCGGTGTGTATGTGCAGAAGCCTCGGGAGAACATTGTGCGAGAGGTGCTGGGAAGCACGATAGATAAGTACGGAGTTGACCTTGTGCTTGAAGGACACGACCACACATATATGCGAACATATCAGATGAAGAATGAAAAGCGCGTGTCAGAGCGGCTCACAGGCTTATGGTCCGGTGAGGGAACGGTGTATTCTATCATCGGCTCGGCGGCGCTGAAGCGTTATCACAGCAAGGAGGAGCATCCGTATGTGGCGGTATTGAAGAATATCCCCTCGAAGACACCGTCGTACACTCTTCTTGATTTTACATCGAAACAGCTGACCTTTACCGAAAAGCTCATTGACGGAACCGTGATAGATGAATTTACGATAGATAAATTGGAATAAAGAACATTGGTAATACAGCTGCGATAAGCTTCAAATCACGTAGTATATTATTGAGGATGTGATCTTATGATAAGTAAGCTGAAAATAATAACAGCCGCGGCAATGCTTTTGCTTGCTTCGGCGCATACCGCGTACGCGAGCTATGATGTGTCGATCAATAACGATCCGGTAAAGCTTGATTATAATACCGGCGTTGCCGAGGCGATAGGCGATACCGTATATCTTCCGGTAAGGAAGCTTGCCGAGGCGAATGGCGGCTCGGTAGGCTGGTCTGACGGCTGCACTACGGTCACAGCAGGTGAAAATGTGACAAAGCTATGGGGCGGGCAGGCGTTCGCGCACGTTAACGGCACGCAGGTCTGGCTGTCGCATCCGATACGGATAGATGACGGACATACGATGATCTCGATAGAGGACACGTCCGTGATAGGGCTTTATAAGGATATCACACAGCCATGGAGCGGCGTAAATCTGCATCGGAAATTTTACGGCGCGAGCGACAGATTTTTTAATATTGTAACAACGATATCGGGTGACCCGCATACTACGCGCGCGTTTGCGTGGGAGGCGATGCCGGAATACCGCGACATGGTTATAGAATACGGCGTAAGAGGCAGTGGCGTTCTTTGGCGCGGTACTGCGGCATATACGGAAAGCGCGGTTTCCTTTGCTTACAACACGATCGCAGGCGTTAGTCAGAGAATATATAACGCCGAATATGTTTCCGAAATGGAGAATATGCTTTTTTACAAGGCTGAGCTGACCTCGCTTGTTCCGGGGACAACATACAGCTATCGGGTCGGCGATCCGGTGAGGGGTGAGTGGAGCGAGTTTTTCACCTTTACCACTGAGGCGGAAAACACGAATGAGTTTTCGGTTATCGGTGTCACCGATCCGCAAGGACGCACGCGCGGCGAGTACAGCTATTATCGTAAAACACTGTACACCGCGCTCTCTGACGATCCAAACGCCGCGTTTGTGATAAACATGGGCGATCTTACGGATAATGCAAACTATGACGACTGGTGGAGGTATTTCTTTGAGGCGGGCATTGGCATACAGGAGCGGCTGCCGCAGATCACAGTAGTAGGAAATCATGAAAATCGCGGCGCGGGCGCAAAATACTATAACCTTCGCTTCATGAACCCTAAAAACGGTTCGGGACTTGCCTCGTGGTACGTTTCTGACGGGAACGATAAAAGGTCATGGCCGATAATACAAAATCTTGATAATACCGTATATTCATTCGACTACGGCAACGCGCATTTTTCTGTGCTCAATACCGGCACCGACTGGAGCGCGCTTGAGATGCGCACTATGCTGGAGTGGCAGCGTGACTGGCTTGACAGTGACCTTTCCTCGACAGATAAGGAATGGAAGATAGTGCTTGTGCATATAGGTGTGTATTTGCAGAAGCCGCGCGAGAGTCTTGTAAAAGCGATATTTGAGGATACTATAGACAGGCATGGCGTCGATCTTGTGCTTGAAGGGCATGACCACACATATATGCGCACCTTCCAGATGCGTGCGGGGGCGGCGGTAAGTGATGAGCGTATGTATTATAAAAAGGGCGGGGGCGCTCTGTATGCGATCCTCGGCTCGGCGGCACTTAAGCGGTACAACTCAGACACGCCGCAGCCGTATGCGGCGGTTATGAGAAACATACCGGATGAGGAACCGTCATACACGATTCTCAGCTTTGATCCCGCCAAAATAAGCGTTATATCAAAGCTAACTGACGGCAGCGTTATAGATGAGTTTAGTATTTGGAAATAATATCCGCACGGCTTTTGAATGAGTAAATAAACGGTTAATAACCGGTTAAATTTCAGTTTGTCAGAGTAGTTAGTATCGGGGGGATTTCATCCCCCCGCGCCCCCCTTTGTGACATACGGCACAATATATCGCGCCGGTTTGATGCGCTCTGCGCTTTGGCGTTTGCGGCTGTCTTAAATGCTCAAGGGCTTGGGGAAGTGTGTCCCGCTCATTGCTTAGAGCGCTTTTAGGCACAGCTCTTATATTATTTAACGATAATGGAATCGCTATGACTGTTATGAGATTTACCGTTCATTTATCTTTATGTCCGCTGCACCAAAAAGCTTATTTGACGATATTTTCATGATAACGTATGTTTACGGAGACTCGGCTGACACCGCTTGCGGTGGCTGACGAGTTATACTCGCTTAAATTAACGACATTGCCTTATGCGCATTCGCGGGACACACTTCCCCAAACCTCCCATAAGCTATGCTATAGCTTTGAATGAACGCGCATCAAACCGGCGCTTCCGGAACCAGAAGATAAATTTCAGTTTATCGGGCTGATGTTTGCGGTGTAGCTCTGCTGTCCCTGCCTTGGGGCAGCCCTGGTCGGCGGCTATGCCGCCTGCTCGGGTTGGCATCCCAGGTGCCGAGCTTGCGAGGCGGGTTGGGGTACGGCAGAGATAGATTTCATCTAAAACCGTTAATTTATCTTATTTTTTAGCGTCGTTAACCCCAATCCGACCTTTTCAAGCAAAGCTTGAAAAGCCCACCTTGCCCCGGGGC
>JAFRDB010000117.1 GCA_017404065.1 Clostridia bacterium | reverse complement strand
TTAAAAATTGCTGTAAATGAATAGGAGCTGCTGCAAAACTTGCGTTTTGCAACAGCCCCTCTTTTTATTATTTCTTTTTCTTATTAGCTGCGCGGCGCTCTGCTGCGGCCTGAGCCTTAGCCTTAGCATCCGACTCCTTCCAATCTGCCCAGAAGGTGCTTGCAATAAATATCGATGTGTATGCACCGATCACGATTCCGATGATAAGCGGAAGCGCGAACTGCTTGATAGTATTAACACCAAGAATGTATATCAGCACAACGGTAATAAGAGTTGTTATTGTTGAGTTGATAGTACGTCCAAGCGTTTCGGTTATGCTTCTGTTTGTCATCTCACGAATGCTCTCTGTGCGCTTGCGGCTCTTGAGATTTTCACGGATACGGTCAAATATGACGATCGTGTTATTGATCGAATAACCGACTACCGTAAGCATAGCTGCGATAAACGTTGTGTTTAACGCAATGTTTGTTATCGTGTATACAGCAGCCATTACAAGCACGTTTATCGCAAGCGCGATAACTGCCATAACACCGCTTCTCCACTCAAATCTGATAATTATATAGATGAGTATGCATAAGATCGCAAACAATGTATATGTGAGCGCCTTTGTCTGTACTTCCTTACCGAAGCTTGCCGACGCGGACTGTACCTCAACGGCATTCTCATCTATGGTATATTTCTCGGCAAGAGCACTCAGGACCTTATCCTTATTAGCCTCGCCGCCATCCTCATCATTAGTTGCCGGAAGCTTTATAACGACAGTATCACTCGCAGGCGAGCTTTGTACGGTCGCGTCAAGACCGGTTGCATCCTTTATGATATCAGATATATCCTTGCTTGTGTAATCTCCCTCAACATCTACCTGTATTCTTATACCGCCGACAAACTCAACGTCAAAATTGAATCCGCCGTGAACAAAATACATAACAATACCAAGCACGATTATTACTATCGGCAGAAGGAGAAATTTTATCTTATTAGCAGTATAATCAAATACCTTATTCATTCTCAGCACCTCCTACCGCTTTCTTGGCATTATAGAACAGGTTTCTGTTCTCAATACCTGTATTAACAAGATTTTTCAACAGGAACTTTGTTATTAAGATAGCCGTGAACATTGAGAGTATAACGCCTATGCCGAGTGTTGTTGCAAAGCCTGTTACTGTGCCTATACCTGACATATACAGAACAACACATGAGATTATCGTTGTTACATTCGAGTCCAGAATAGCTGAGAACGCCTTCGAGAAGCCTGAATCAACAGCTGCTCTTATTGACTTGCCTAACACAAGCTCCTCCTTTATTCTCTCGAATATGATACAGTCAGCATCGACCGCCATACCTATTGAAAGAACAATACCCGCTATACCTGAAAGACTGAGGTTTACGTGGAACACACCCATTGCCAAGCATATAAGTCCTGTATAAATAAGAAGTGAAAGATCCGCTACAAGTCCCGGTACTCTGTATCTCCAGATCATGAAGAGCATTACGAGCACGATACCGATAGCCGCTGCCTTCTGCGATGTCGGGAGCGCGTCTGAACCAAGCTCCGCGCCTACTGTTGACTGCGAGATCTTCTTCATCTCAAACGGAAGGTTACCGGAATTGATCTGGTTAGCAAGTCTTGATGCCTCTTCCGCTGTGAAGCTGCCTGAGATAACACACGAATCGCTGTCTATTTTCTCGCTTACACGCGGTGCCGAAACAATGGTTTCATCCATAACTATCTGGATAATATTGTTCGGTGAAGCCTTTGCCGCCGCTGTAGCTGTAGCATCGGCAAACTTCTTTGCGCCCTCTGCCGTAAACTCTACCTGAACATAATACTGTGAGTTTGCATTTTGCGTCGGCTGACCGTACTGGCTCTTTGCCGACTTAACATCTGTACCTTCAAGAACTACATTGCCGTCAGCATCACGGAATGTGAGCTTCGCTACCTGCGAAAGCAGCGCAACAGCCTCGTCCGTCTGCTCCGTAGCCGACTTCGATGCCTCTGTAGGCTCGTCCTCAGTTTCAGCTTCCTTTGCAGCCTCTGCTTCTTCTGTATTCTCTGCCTTCTCTGCGTTCTCGGCTTTCTTTGCATCCTCTGCATTCTCTGCAGCCTCGGTTTCCTTTGCAGCCTCTGCATTCTCTGCGTTCTCGGCTTCTTCTGCTTTCTCTGCATCCTTAGCCGTATCCTCGACAGCAGACTCCTCGGTTGCCGGTGCGCTGCCGGTAGGTATCTCTATCGTTACCTTGCCGCCCTCGCCGACTGAAATTCGCGCTTCTGTGTAGCCCGCGCCATTAAGACGCGTCTCATATATCGACTTTACCGTTTCCATCTCGGCATCAGTCGGATTGTTTGCCTGAGCCTGGAAGGTTATTACCGAACCTCCGGCAAGGTCGATGCCTTGTCTTATACCGGTGTTTTCGTCAAACATACCGCCGTACTTATCATGGAGCACGCCCGGAAGACCGAACAGCGCCACAATGTCAAGCAGTATGGCCGCCACGACAACGAAAACAAAAGTGACTATACTTTTTTTCTTCATTTTTTGTCTACATTCCTTTCTTTGGTTGGTTTGCATTCCTCAACCATTTTACTTAAAAAAGCATAACGATATTATACAACTTATAAATCATTAAGTCAAGTATTTTTTTTAACTTTAATTATAAAGTAACATCCTTGTAAAGTTTAAAATACATCACATCGCTCTTATCAATATCTCACGCAATTCATGGACGCTTACCGCATTCTCTCTTGCAACTCTGTCAGCTTCAGCATCCGGCAAATGCCATTTTGCAACACCATATCCCGATATACGCTCTATTTCAATATTACCGAGTGATGTGTTAATGGTCTCCTTCTTCACATCGGTACGATACGCTGACACCGGCGTGCGCCGCACGAGCCTTGCTGAAGTATATTTAAGGATCTCCTTCGCTGCATCGTCTGCTGAATTGTTTTCACACACACACTTTAAGATAGTTCCCGTTCCTCCCGAAAGCCTTGATGCCGGAATCGCAAATGCTTCTATGATACCAACCGCCTCAAGACGGTCTTTGATCAGCCTTAATACCTCTGCATTATCATCAAACAGTGTCGCTTCAAGCTCAGTCACTGTTGCATTAGCGGCTGTATTTACCTCTGTTCCGACATGAATCGTTAAACAATTCGCGCCGGACTTGTAGTTTCTTGCGCCTATACCTACACCCGTGTGAAGGACAGCAAGCTCCGGCATTTCCATAAACTCATTTACATATTCTTTAATGAGCGCCGCGCCTTCAAGAGTGCAAAGCTCGCCTTCCTCCTTTCCTGCCGATGTCGGTGTATCCCCTAAAATATTTTTCACCGTAGGTGTCGGTACCGGCACCCTGCCGCGTGCCGAGCTAACATGACCCGTTCCGACCGTGATAGGCGAGCATATAACCTTTTCCGGCCGCATATCTTCAAGCATCATACACACACCGACAACAGACGCGATCACATCCCGCGGAGCTGCGCGGTGCAGCTTGACCTCATTTATCGATTTGTTATGTGTTTTTGCTGCCGCCTTAGCAATGGTTTCATATACATTGATCGCACGTTTTCTTGCCTTTCCGCTCAAGGAAAGCTCGTTGATTATCTCCTTAATATCCTCAAGAGTCCGGTCAGTAATCCCCCGTTTTGAGCTGTGTCCGCTGCTTTTTGTCGTTCTTCCAAAGGAGAAAAAACCACCTGAACTTTCTTCCTCGTCATCATCGTCATCATCAACCTCATAATCGGATCTTGTAAACTCGATACGTGAACCGGATACATTTCCGTCAGAAGAATTACGCATCTCTGCTTTTATTCCGTCAAATCCCAATTCATTAAACTGTCTTATAAATATATCCGGCTGCTCCATCATATCAACAAGCGCTCCAAGCAGCTTTACTCCCGACACACCCATCCTTGCGTCAATATACAGTATATTCAATTTCAATCCTCCTCTTCTCCATTGCATTTCATTATGTATTTATCTTTTTGTTACGATCAGTTATCGTCATATATTGAAGGTAATTGTAATTATTTATCCACGGCAACTGTCTTTTTGTCCCATCCTCGTTAGTAGTCCCTTAATTATTTTTATGGAATTATTCGCCGCCATATTGCAGAACGTCCAATAGTCCATATGGCTGTCGCTGTCCGCGCCGTCTGAGATCGCGCGGAGCACGCCGAACGGCACATCGTTCATCGCGCATACATGCCCTATCGCCGCGCCCTCCATCTCAGCCGCGACACCGTTAAATACCTCCGTGAGCCTTTTCCTCTGGTCATCGCTGTCTATGAACTGGTCACCGGAAACGATGGTCCCGACTATGGTATTTATCCCCATTTTCTTCGTGCATTCACGCAAAAGCTCTACTAACTCTCTGTCACAATCCATATACACCCTGTTAAGCCCGGTTATATACCCCAGCTCGTCACCAAGAGCCGTTGCGTCCATATCATGCTCGGCTGTTCTGTCTGCTATAACTATATCACCTACACCAAGGCTCTTAATGAGGCCTCCGGCAACGCCGATATTTACTATGAATTCCGGCTTATATTTCAGTATCATCGTCTGCGCCGTTACGGCTGCGTTGACCTTGCCCATACCCGCCTCGGCAACGACCACATCGACGCCGCAGAGCGTGCCGGAACAAAACTCTATAGAGGACACCTTCGTCACCTTCACATTCTCCATCGCTTTCTTGAGGCCGTCCACCTCACGCGGCAAAGCGCCTATTATTCCTATCATAATTATTTCCTCCTATTAATTAATATTCAAATACAAATGCTTCAGTAGCAGTTCCGTTCACCACGCGAAGCAGCGCATAAGCGTTTATATCCACATCATCCCAAGAGATGACGTTATCGTTATCATCAAAGCCGGTATTCGGCACATATACCTTATCTATTACTAAGCCGCCTACTCCCGCAAGCTCTGCCTTGTCATGCCTTGCTTTTGCAGATATTTTATAAATAAATGCCTTTTGCGACACATCTATCTCTGTCGTCCTTCCGCCTGTATCTGCAAGCAGCGCATAGCCCTTGCCGGTCTTTACCGGAACGCCGAAGGCGTATGTGCTGTAGCCATCCCTGCCTATAAGCCTTGAAAAGCGCGTCCCGTAGTCGCCGCCGGACATTACATAATTAACAAAATCCGGTCTATAGATAAGATCTATGCTTTTTATAAGATGCTGCAGATTGCACGTAAAATGAATAACATCTCCTTTTTGCAGCGCCGCCGCCGTCTGTCCGGAAACGTATGAATGATCTGACGGCGCATTATTAATGTTTACCGTATCACGGATATTGTGCGTTATCTCCCCTCCCTGATACAGCATCCTTGTCACATAATATATCTCGCCGTCTATCTTCTCTTCGGATATCGATTGAATAACAGCCGGAGCATTGACCGCGTCAAGATTTTTTTCATAAACATCAGGAACTGGCGTCTTTACCGGTGCCTCCGTAGCTTTAGCTGTAGCTGCTGTTGTCGGCGCAGAGCTTGGTGCGGGACTTGGTGTGTCAGCTTCGCTTACAGCCGTAGCGCTGCTCACAGCATCGGCAGCCGTTGCCGAGCTTACCGCATCATACTCCTTAAGCTCCACATCAAACAGCCCTATACCTACACAGTACATCCTTACTCTTCCGTCCGTATATTCGTCCGGCACGCTGAAAAAATAACCGCCGGTCTCCTTTTCGGCACTATTGCTGAAAACGAGCGAATTGCCCTCATAGATATTCAGCACAGCATTTTTACCGCCCTTATATTCAACATATATGCCATGATCGACAGCATAGCCCGTAAGCGCACCGCTCCGGCTCATGACCGTCACATTACACAAAGAAGCAATTAACGCTATTGACGAAAAAAAACATACTAACTTCTTTATCATCACACTTCATCTCCCTCTTTGAAATCTCCATGCTTATTAACATAATCCGTCACAAACTGCTTCGCGCATCGTCCGCTTTTGCCGCCGTAACGCATCTCCCATTGCACAGCCTCTTTTCTTATATCCTCAGTCATTTCTATTCCGCCACGCTCTAAAAGCACCTTTACTATATTTATGTACTCCTTGGGATCGGGCGACGGGAAGAACAGACTTATGCCGAACCGCTCCGCAAGCGAGAGCATCTCCTGCATATTGTCGTTCACGTTGAACTCACCGCCCTCACGGTCTGCGATCGTTTCGCGGATAAGATGGCGCCTGTTGGAGGTAGCGCATACAAGAACATTGCCTGCCGCCGCCTGCAGCTGTCCCTCCATGGCTATCTTGAGCGCGCGATACTCTGTGTCGTGACGCTCAAAGGTAAGATCGTCAAGGAACAATATATACTTATGCGGCGACTTCGCAAGCTCTGCTGTAAGCTTCGGTATTCTTGTTATCGCGCTCTTTGGCAGCTCCACAACGCGCAGACCGCGGTCTGCATACATATTCAGAAGCGCCTTTACGGAGGATGATTTACCTGAGCCTCTGTCTCCGAACAGCAGCATGTTATTTGAAAACTTACCGTCCAAAAACGCCTCTGTGTTGTCCATGAGTATTTTTTTCTGCCGCTCCAGCCCCACAAGATCATCGAATTTGGTCTTGTCAAAATCAGGTATACCGGACAACTCCTCTCCGTCATAACGGTATGCTATATATTTTGCAAGCGATCCACAGCCGAGAATTTGATAATGCAATATGAGCCTGTCTAAAAGCTCCTCCGGACTATTTGCCATGGTTATAGAGCGTATCGATTCGATATACCCCTCATAAAAGCCCGTATCATTACCGGATGCGCTGTATTTTACCGCCGCCTTGCCAAGCAGCTTTTTAAACACAAGATCAGCATCAAGCTTTGCAAATCCCTTCAGATCCTTGCCTATTTTCTTTCCCGATCTTGCAAGCTGCGAAAGGATATTATCATCGTTTGCAAGAAGTGATACAACATATTCCTTTATGCTGTCGCTTGTAACACCCTCCGTTTCGGCAAAGCGCACTATTCCGCGCAGCAGCGGGATGTTATCGCGCTCTACCATTGCCTTTATCGTATCATCCTTTTCTATATCATTAAATACGAATAAATCCATTTACTTGACCATAAACCCCTTCCTCAAACCTTTTATTCCGGCTTCCTCTCTCTTGTCATCAATCTATTCACCGCATCGCGGGGGCTAACACCATTATAGAGCACATTATATGCCTGCTCTATTATAGGCGCGTCCACATTGTACTTTTTGCTGAGATTATACGCTGCTGTGGCTGTGTTAACGCCCTCAACAACCTTATGCACCTTTTTGAGCGTTTCGTCAAGGCTCATGCCCTTGCCTAACAGCTCGCCCGCCGTGTGGTTGCGCGAAAGCGTGCTTGTGCCTGTAACGATAAGATCGCCCAATCCCGACAGTCCTGCAAATGTCGCACACCTTGCGCCCATTGCCACGCCTATGCGCGTTAGCTCCGCGCAGCCGCGGGTTATAAGCGCCGCCTTTGTGTTGTCGCCATAGCCGAGCCCGTCCGATATACCCGCGCATAGCGCGATAACATTTTTCAGCGCGCCGCCAAGCTCCACGCCTATAACATCATCGGAGGTATATACCCTGAAGGTATCAGTCATAAATACATCCTGCAAAAATATTGCCGTCTCCGTGTCCTCCGATGCCACAACGACCGTTGTCGGTATGCCTCTGCCGACCTCCTCCGCGTGTGACGGGCCGCTCAGAACGGATATATTTGCCTGCGGTATCTCTTCCTTATATACCTGTGACAGTCTCAGCTCGCCTTCAAGCCCCTTTGAGATGTTAACAAGCCTCTGCTCCGGCTTTACTAATGCCGCCATCTGCTTTGCCGTAATCCTTGTTGCCGGTGACGGCGCAGCCGTAACGACAACCTCCGCGCCTTCTATGCATGCTCCCATATCATGGGTGCAGGTAATGTTATCCGGCAGCATAACGCCCGGCAGAAATTCCTTGTTCTCGCGGTCGGCATTGAGCCTGTCGGTCTCCTCCTGTATCCATGACCATAAATATACATCGTTACCCTTGCCTGCAAGAAGCACGGCTATTGCCGTACCCCAGCCGCCTGAACCGATAACTGCTATCTTCATAGACTACGCCTCCTTTTTTGCGCCGAGCTTGTTCTCTGTTCCGTTTATTAACCTTCCTATATTCTCATGATGCCTTGCTAAGAGCAGTCCGGCAAGTATCAGAACACATACAAGCTGTACCGCGTTCCACTCATGCAAATATCCCATCTTTATTATCTCCAATGCCGCGAACGCTATCGCCCCAACTATAGAACCGAGCGAAACATACCGCGTTATCGCCATAATAGCGATGGCAGTAATGAGCACGATAAGCCCTACCTTCCAGTCAAGCATCATCACAACACCAAGCGAGGTCGCAACGCCCTTGCCGCCCTTGAACCCGAAAAATATCGGAAAATTATGCCCGAGCACAACGCATACACCGGCTATATATGGCAGCGAGATCTTTGCGATCAGATCGCGGCACATAGCCAAATCCGATTGACTTCCCCATTCCTCATATCTTGCGCCGTTATTGATATATTTGACGTATACTGACGCTATCAGTACAGCAATAACGCCTTTCAATATATCTATTATGAGCGTAATGACAGCATACTTTTTTCCCATTGTGCGCAGCATATTCGTAGCACCGGCGTTGCCGGAACCGCTCTCGCGTATGTCTTTTCCGCAGACAATACGCGATATTATTATTGAGGAATTGATACTGCCTATAAGATATGATATTATTGCGATAATAACTGCCGGAATAATCATCTGTCCTTCTTCCTTTCTCTTATCAGTATCACTATCGGTGTTCCGTCAAAGCCGAAATTCTCGCGTATCTGGTTCTCGATAAAACGCTTGTACGAGAAATGGAAAAGCTCCTTGTCGTTTACGAACAGAACAAACGTAGGCGGAGCAACGCTTACCTGTGTGCCATAGTAGATGCGCAGGCGCTTGCCTTTATCCGAAGGCGGCTGCTGCTTCTGCACAGCCTCGTTTATAACATCATTGAGCATACCTGTGGTTATCCTGCGCTTATGCTGCTCATTCACTCTCTTTATCTCCTCGAACAGCTTATCCACTCTCTGTCCTGTCTTTGCGCTTATGAACATCATAGACGCGTAGGACATGAACGCGAACGTCTCGCGCAGTCTGTTCTTGAATTCATTCATGGTCTTGTCGTTCTTTACGACAATATCCCACTTATTTATAACGAATATACACGCCTTTCCCTTTTCATCCGCATAGCCCGCTATCTTTGTATCCTGCTCCGCAATGCCCTCTGTGCCGTCTATCATTATCACGCACACATCGCTGCGATCTACCGCCGCATACGCGCGGAGAACGCTGAACTTCTCTATCGCCTCATTGACCTTGCTCTTGCGGCGTATGCCTGCGGTGTCTATAAACAGGAACTTGTCTCCGTCCCGCTCATAACGTGTGTCGATCGCGTCACGCGTGGTACCGGCAATATTCGATACTATAACTCGCTCCTCACCGATTATCCGGTTTATCAGTGACGATTTGCCCGCATTCGGTCTTCCTATAACGGCTACCTTAATGATATCCTCCTCCGGCTCGGTATCGGCATCATCGGAAAAACGCGCCGTCACTTCCTCTAACAGATCGCCTATGCCAAGACCGTTTGCGGCGGATACCGCAACAGGCTCGCCGAGACCAAGATTATAGAATTCATAAAACTCCATAGGCGGCTCGCCTATGTTATCGACCTTGTTCACGGCAAGAACTATCTTCTTTTTCGCTTTAAGCAGCATCTGAGATACCTCTATATCGTTTGCCGTAACGCCGTCCTTGACATTAACAACCAGCACAGTCACATCAGCCATCTCAATAGCTATTTGCGCCTGCTCGCGCATTTTGGAAAGTATCTCATCCTTTGACATCGGCTCTATACCGCCGGTGTCTATGAGCGTAAAATGCTTATCAAGCCACGATGCCTCCGAATATATCCTGTCGCGGGTAACGCCGGGCGTATCCTCAACAATGCTTATCCGCTGCCCCGCTATTTTATTAAATAAAGTCGATTTGCCTACATTAGGTCTGCCGACTATCGCTACCAACGGTTTCATTACATTCCTCTTTTCTCCTTATTTTACACCAATACTAATATATTCTAACATATAAATACAAAATAATCAAGTAAAAAATGCTCCCATCCGGAAGCATTTTTATTCAGTACGGGCGATCCGCCATCCGTTGCCTGTATAATCTGTATTTTAACCATGCGGCAAGTCCTGCGCCATGCTTGAATTCACCGGACATGATAAGCTCCTCTATTCTTTCGCCGCTGACAAGCTCATGCGTAATAAACTCGGTGTATTCCTTTTTTGTCTCTGTCCGTTCGTTACAATTCGCGCAAAACAGAGTTATCTTCTCATCTGTAGGCCCGAACGACGGATAAAAATCTCCGAGACATATTATTTCATCCGCTATATATCCGGTCTCCTCTTGGATCTCCCGCCTTGCCGCCTCCTCCGGGCTTTCCCCTTCATCTATGCAGCCGGCCGTAAATTCGTATGTCCATGACTTTATAGGATAACGATATTCCTTCAGCAGCACAAACCCGTCCGGGGTCTCAACTATAACGCAGATCCCCGGTCTTATCTTAACAAAAGAATACTTGGCATCCCGTCCGTCTATTTTCAGTTTATCCTCAACGATCTCAAACCGCGATGCTTTTATCGTCTTACTTGACACTACATCGTATAAAGCTTTGTCCATTTTATTCTCCCTGCACCACCGTGATCTCTTTGCCGTCGCTTACCGCTGTTATTGTTCCGTATATAGTTTCGTATATCTTACACCCTGCAGCCTCAAGCAAAGAAACAGTCTCCTCATCCGCCGGATTCTTTTCACTGTCGGTTATGACCGCATATTTCGGCGCCACACTGCTTATAAGCCTGTCCACACCATCACAGTATATTCCGTGATGCGGTATTTTAAGGAATGTGTGCTCCATACTCATTTGCTTCGGCAACTCGGAAAGCCGCTCTGTTTCGCAATCGCCTGCAAACATAAACGTATTATCACCATGAGTAACGTTTATAACAAGTGAAAAGTCGTTATCCTCCTCAACATAGCTTGTTTTTTCCGGCGGATATACCTCAAACACGGCATCGTCGAGTGTAAAGCTCATGTACTCGGTTAGCGCTGCAGCAGTCATGCCGCTTGTCCCTATCGCTGCAATAAATTTTTCGTACTCGTCATTGTTTCCTTCATAATCCGGTGTTATTATCTCACCGATTTTAATATTGGCCATAACCTCCGGCGCACCGCCGACGTGATCCTTGTCAAAATGAGTTATAAACAGATAGTCTATTTTGTCTATGCCGTGTCCGGCAAGATATTCTACCACCTCATCACCATCATCCTTTTCGCCGGTATCTATAACAACAGTATGCGCTGCCGTTTCTAAAATTATAGCGTCCGCCTTACCTGTGTCAAGAACTGTTGTTTTAAATTTGCCATTGACCTCCGGCACGGTTATTTCATGTATTTCAACCTTCTGTTCGCCTCCGCACGCGGCAAGCGATACCGCAACAGCCATCGCCGAAGCTAAGCATATACTCTTTTTTAACATATCATACACCTCCGCTTTTTGGTAGTATACCCTGCTTTTATTAAAATAAGCTTAAATTCCCGATCATATCCAAACACATAATCGGGGATGTAAAAAAGCTTTTACACCCCCGGTTTATATCATAATAACCTTTTTATTCCAGTCTCGATCCAAGCATACCCCAATAATCACTGTAGGTAGTTGAGAGGATATAGTTTTCAAACAGCACCTTTGTAACGCTATAACGCTCTATCTCGTCAAGATAGCTGCCCTCAAACGAGCGCGGGTCTATCACTATTACCCTTGCAAAATCATTTATCAGCCACGGTATAAACGCGTTCGCATACGAGTCTTTGACGATCATAAGCGTCTCACCGTCCGGATTTGATGTGTTTATTATCTCCATGAGCGGGTTATCGCCTCCGAAGAACACTCCGTAGCCGATCACATCCGTATGGAATACCGGCGAACCCTCGCCATATTCGGTAACTGCATCCTCGGCTCGCATCTTTATTTTTATATTTCCCTTTTCAGATGTGTCATAATAGAAGCAGATATCCTTAGGCTGATTCGGACTAAGCTCTGACTTGGCCTTCTGATACCACGAGCCATAGAAGCTGCCCGTCTCATTATACGTGTATTTATCGCGGGTTTTCGGAACGAAGCCCGCAGCATCCGCAAATGCCTCATAGCCGCAGTATGCGCCGTTCATATTCCAGTGATGATCAGTCCAATAATACAGATAGCTGTCGCTCTGCCATGCCTCCTGCACACGACTATATACATCAACGGTCTTTATATTGTCTGAAAGCTTAGAGTTTATAAATTCTATCGCTTCCTTTTCACTGTCCTGCACATTCGATACTGCAGCATCACAAAATTCAAGCTGTGTCGGAATAAGCATTGAGTACATCTCAATATTATCGTCTATGTTTTTCCGAATTGTATTAAGCGTTTCCGCATAATTCGTTTCGTTTTCGGGGCTGGATGTGAACATCTCCATGATACGTCCCTTATAGAGCACAAGCCTTGACTCCTGTGCCTCGCCCGTACCTATATCAGTGGTTGTCGATATGATCCGTCCCGAATCTTCCGGAGTAAATCCGCGACGAACATGAATAATGTCGTATATTCGCATAAGCTTTGACCGGAACGCGGTATTATCATTTACATATTCGTCAAAGTCCGACTCAAAGCTGCCATCAAAAATGGCCGCGGCGGAAACCGCCGGCATCTCCTTTGGTTCGCGGTTCTCGCTTAGTATGCTCTCCCTGTCACCGGGAAGCGCAAACAGAAGCACCGATCCGGCAAGAAGCATTAGAAACAATGACGTTATTATATATTTTCGCATATTATTTCTCCATTAAAATCTGAAGTATAGAAACGGGTTCGAGGTAGCCCCTGTCAATGATGCTATACATATCACGAACAGACCGACCATAATTGCGGCCTCAATTGCAACTCCCACATATTTAAGCGAGATCGCATATTCATATATCCTGTATGGCAGCGGGATAGAAACAAACACACACGCCGCAAGCAGCCAGAAATTTGAACAGAGGACAGAGGTCGTTGTTATATCGTAAAGAGATACGCCAATGCCAAACATTCTTGTCAGACAAAGTAGTATATCCGATGTGTTGTTAAAATAGAACAGCACCCAACCTATCATAACAAAGAACAGCGTTATGACATGCGAAAGCACAGGAATTTCCTTGACGCGGCTAAACACAAGCTTTTCAAGCATCAGCAATATCCCGTAATACAATCCCCAAAACACATAGTTCCAGTACGCTCCGTGCCATAATCCCGTAAGCATCCACACTATCATTGTGTTAATGATCCAGCGACCCTTGCTGCAACGGTTCCCCCCAAGCGGTATATACACATAATCACGGAAAAAGCTGCCAAGCGTCATGTGCCATCTGCGCCAGAACTCACTTACCGAGCGCGAGATATACGGATAGTTAAAGTTCTGCGGGAACTTGAAGCCCAGCATCTTGCCCATACCTATCGCCATATCCGAATAGCCCGAAAAGTCGAAAAAAAGCTGAAATCCGTAAAAAATCATACCAAGCCATGTTGAGCCGGCAGTCGGGTTCGTAGCCGCGGAAAACAGCAGGTCCTTTGCCTCACCCGCCGTATTTGCAAGCAATACCTTTTTTGATAATCCAAATGTAAATTGCACGGCACCGTCAGCAAAATCCTTCATTCGAACTGTTCTACTGTCGAGAGCCGAAGCTACTTCGGAATATCTTACGATAGGACCCGCGATCAGCTGCGGGAACATTGATACGAAGCAGAGGAATTTTAAATATGATTTCTGCACAGCCGTACTGCCCTTGTAAACATCGACAACATACGTCAGTATCTGGAATGTGTAGAATGATATTCCAAGCGGCAAGCCGATCTCCGGCACCGGAAACGATACATGCAGGATAGTATTAAGGCTGCCTACAACAAAAGCGGCATATTTGAATACGCCGATCATAGCTATATCAAAAATTACCGCAAGCGCAAACAGGAGCTTATATCCGGATTTGTCGCGCCGTTTATCTATAAAAAGCGCAAGGACATAGTTCACCACCGTCGCAACGATAAGAAGTATTATAAATGACGGTTCGCCCCATGCGTAAAACACAAGCGACGAAGCTGTAAGCACCACATTTCGATAAGTTATATTCCGCGACAGGTTATACAGCAGCAAAACCGCCGGCAGAAATACGCATATAAATGTAAGGCTTGAAAAGACCATATATTAAGTGCCTCCTGTGGTTTTGTTCTGCCTGTTTAAGGTCAGATCGTTATAATTATACTACTTAAAAAGATAAGTGTCAACATGAAAATAAAAATTTTTAAAAAACTATTGACAAATTGAAAGCTGTATGCTATAATACCAATGTTCTCAAACAGAGTATCTTATGCGGGAGTGGCTCAGTGGTAGAGCGTCACCTTGCCAAGGTGAACGTCGCGAGTTCGAATCTCGTCTTCCGCTCCACAAAAACGACACGGCACAGCTTTTGTGCCGTGTTTTTGTAGTTT
>JAFRDB010000116.1 GCA_017404065.1 Clostridia bacterium | reverse complement strand
TTCAGTATTATACCACAACATTCCGGAAAATCATATATTAAAATTAATAAATTCCGAGATTTCTTTAAATTTTGTGAATAATGCACTAAAGGATAGTTACTGTTCTAACTTCGGACGACCTGCAAAAGAGCCTGAAATGATGGTTAGAATACTTATCATAAAGCATTTGTATGATCTTTCTGATGAAGCGGTAATAAATGAGCTGCTTATCAACTTAGCATTTATGTGGTTTATCGGGATAAATCCCGAAGATAAGGATGAAATACCGCATTCAAGTCTGTTGACAGTGTTTCGCAAGCAGCATCTTAAAGGCGTATCTTTAGATAATATCATTACAGAGATAGTGCGTCAGTGTATAGAAAAGGGTATTATCAACGAGGAAAGCGGACTCGTTATGGACACCACACATATAGAGGCTAATACAACCAAAAAGGTCCCTGAACGTATAATGAAGCATCTTATCAAAAAGATATTCAAGGAGATGGAAGAAGATCCGCATGATATTCCCGATTATACACAGATCGAAGATCATATGGAAGCTAAACAGGTAATGAAGAAGGCATTAGAGGATGCTATCAAAGAAGCAGGAGACAAAGCACCGAAATCCGTAGCAGAAGCAAAGGAAGTCCTTGAAAGCGACTTATTCATTGAGCAAAAAGGAATACGGTCTCTCGTTGATAAGGACGCAAGAGTAGGAAACAAATCAAAGAAACAGCAGTTTTTCGGATATAAAGCGGAAATAGCAATGACATCTGAAACAGGGATCATAACAGGAGTAACAATAAATCCGGGATCATATGTAGATGGAACGGATTATGAAGAAATATACACTAACACAATAGCAAGCGGACTAAAAATCACAGATTTCTATGGAGATAAAGCATATTTCAGAAAAGCTATTCTTGATAGTTTAAAAGATAATAGTATAACTCCATACATACCGGTAAGTGCAAGCGCTTACAAGATCAACGAGGACTTATATTTATACACAAAAGACAGTGATACATGGTCATGCGTACAGGGTAATGAAACCTACAAGAAAAAAACGACTTCAAGAATGAAGCAAGGCAAAGAATGGCATGGATACAAATATTATTTTAACAGAGAGCAATGCCGAAATTGCCCCAAACGTGAAGAATGTATGGGCAAAGCTAAAGCTGTAGGCAAGATATTAAACATAGGCGAAAATGCGCCGGAATACTATGAATACAGCCAAAGAGAAAAGACAGAAGAATTCAAGGAAAAATACAAAAGCCGCGCAATAATTGAGCCGAAGAATGCGGAGATGAAGCGGTTTCATGGGTTAGCTCGTGCCGGAGGGTATGGGTTAGTTAGTGTCGAAAAGCAAGTAAAATTAACGGTTATAGCGGTAAATCTAAAGAGGATATGCAAGCTGATATCCTCTAAAAAATCTAAGAAATCGGCAACAGCTCCGGACGCTGCCGCCGATTTCAAAATCTTTATCGTGATTTGCCAAATTCAGGGTAATAACGGACGAAAAACAGCCACTTTTTCAGTGGTCTCGAACCGTCCTCGCGCGTTCATCGGCAGACCGACAAGCCGGAATTTGTCAGTATCGGTCTCCATATTCCTTTCGTGCTTCTGCCGTCCGTTTAGAGATGAAATCCGTCTTTGCGTCTGTATAAGCATCCCTGTTATGCTCATATTGTTTCCATAGCCGGAGCTTCAATGCTTCCTATGAGATTTATGCTATCACTGAGATGTCAAGCACAACCTATCCATCGTGCAGATGTCAATATTTTCGGCTGAGTATCAGATATGTTATCCAGTAAACGACCACTATCAGACACACAGAATACGCCAATATATGCTGCAAGGTTTGCTGTCCGGCTATCATTGCAACCACAACTCCGATCCCCTCAACGAGAACAACGATGTATCCAGTCCATGACCAGCTTTTCATACTCAAAAACCTGTTACGCTCATCATTTACCTCAGTATCGATCTTTTTACGGTACTCGGTATCTCGTCTGTATCTCAAGTTTCTGATCGTTTGCAGTGCTCCTATTGCAATAAGAACTCCGCCCATCGCAGAGTACGTGGAAGAATCAAGCTTTTCCATGACAGAAAGCGCTATAAGCACAGCACCGAGAACTATCCAAAATATGCTCAACATAAGCCTTTTATTATTATACATGATCATTCCTCCCCGAAAATAAATATTTCCTCTATCGTCATGCCGAAATATTCTGCTATCCTGTGTGCCAGCATGATGGATGGATTGTACCGTCCGTTTTCGAGTGATGAGATCGTCTGTCGCGATACGCCCAGCTCTGCGGCAAGCTCATCCTGGCGAATACCTCTGCTGCTTCTCATTTCCTCTATCCTGTTTTTCATACTACCACCACCCAATTACATGTAAAGCATGCTTTACATGCATTATAACACTTCATACGGGATATGTCAAGTGTATTTTACGTGTCAGTGGTCTCGAACCGTCCCCCCGTCTAACCGTCCCCCCGTCTGACCCTGGGACAGTTGTCACTGTTTCTTTTTATTCACCAATAAATCCGTTCGCCGCTGCTGCTATGTGTTTATTAAGTCAATATCGCCCCCGCTGAGCTGACGGATGCGGCACACTCGTTTTTCATGCCATTTACTGTTACGCATCACGGAGAGTGCCCTTTCTATTGTCTCAGCATGCTCCTCGTTTGCAGCTATAATAATATAGTCTCTTACCGAACTCTTGGGAAATGTGACAGCCCACATTTTTTTATCCTGAAACTCTGTCATAGTCTGAAATTTGCTTCTGAGCTCTTCAAAATATGCAGCTTCCTTTTTTCTCGGACGATGATTGTATATCACAAGCGACTGTTCTCCTGTTCTTATATAATCTGCAGCTTCCTCATACAACACATATTTCGATATTTTAGCAGAATGATATCCGACAGAGCTTACCTCCATTCCGTTATCCGGATCAAGAAATACAAGTCTGCATCCCGATAGCGCCAGCATCGCTTTTTTATGCCACATATCTCGCTCCGCCGCAGACATATCCTCAGAATAATATACCGCTCCCGGTATAAGCGCCTCATATTCAAGAGCCCTTATGCTTCTGCCGTACCTGTGCCTGCCTTCAAATATATCTGACAGTCTTGCCGCCAGCTCCGGATCGCAATCGGATATATTGACGGGGATTCTGTGTCGCCCATCCTGATGCTTAAAGCTGCCATCCTCATATGTTTCCGATGCGAGCGGCTGCGTTTTATACCAGTTTACACCTATAGAAAAGCCCTCGCGCTCGAATATGCGCAGCAAGCCAAGCTTGCCATAATCGCCTATATCTCCCGCATATCTGTCCTGCATATTTGTTACCTTCCATCACTTTCGTTTGTAACACAAGGGAAACACAAAGAGAACCGTCTCCCCTGTGTTACAAAGATGAGTAAAATGTTATTTTTGAGCAATAACAAGCCTTTCTTCTTTTATAGCCATGTCTATATCAACATCTAATCCGTTCGTATGATAATTCCAATAAACAAGCAAATCTTTTCTTCTTAATTTAATAACATCAACAGCCTTTCTATACAGTTTATAAGGAAGATCTCCTATCATTTTAAATGTAAACAAATCTATAGATGCATTCGTCTCTCCGCACTCAACATGAACATGAGGACGATTATGTCCGCATCTCTCATTTGAGTGCATAAAAAAGCGCAATTCATCATACTCGTTATTTTTAAAACAGTTACCTGCAGTTGAACAAAATTCCAAATATATATTAAGGTCTTTTCCTATACTAAAATCTTTTATTAAATCAACAAGTTTATGACTTGATGGTTGTATTCTTATATATAATAGTTTTTCGTATATGTATACTGGATTCATTATACCACGATTATTTATTTCTGTTTCAAACCCAAGATGATTATATATTTCAACATACAAATCATGTAAAGTGGTGCAGTAGTTATATGAAAAAACAAAATCCCCACGAGCATATTGGCTAAATGTTTTCCGTGCTATATCCATATCTTCATTCCTTAAATCAGCAAGCAGTGAAGATACAATGCCAGGATCATCACTTATATATCGCTCTTTAAAATTGTTAAAAATAATTTGATAATGTATTTGTAATTCACTCATTCTTTTTCCTCACTGTAATATTTATTTCTAAATGTTCTCTTTATTCATTTTTACTATTTTAACATTAGTGAATGATTCTTCTGTGTTCAATATTTCTTACCTGTACCAACAGGCATTCTGGTTATCTGACATATTTGCCGATTCTGCTGTCATCACAATCCTGAAGCTTAAACTCATGTTTTCCTTTTCCATGCCATGTGACCGGTTCTATGAACCCCTTTTCGACCATCTCTTTTAGCAATGCAGTACTTCTGGTCGGTTTCAAACAGAGAATTTCCCGCACATCCGATCTGCCAAAGATCGTCTGAAAACCGTATTCCTCCAGCAATTTACAAGCATGAGCAGCAGTTTTCGCTGTAAACGACTTTTCAATGTTCACTTTCTTGTCGTCAATGTTCGCTTTTCGGATTTCAATGTTCACTTTTTCCGGTGTCTTATGTAAATATTATACCATGTTTTTGTGTGTTGTCAATTACATTTATGGAGCAAAGGGTCAAAACCAATCAATAAAACCGCCTCAATAAAACAGTGAAACGGATCATGCGGCTCAAGTGATGAACAGCTATGCCACCGCTATTTGCAAAAACAGACCAAGGTCGACAGCGTTGTCAAGGATGAGTAGCTAAAGCAACTCAGCGACCTACAGGATTTCATCCGCCGGCAGTCCACCAATATCAGCGAATTTGACTAAATCATCGTCCAGCAGCTTATCTCCAAAATCATCGTTTTTGAAAAGCGGTTTTCCGCGAAATTCAATTCCGAAATCACGGTTGATATTGAGGGATAAAACAAAAGCCCCCGGCTACCGTATTGATTACCGATAACCGGGGTTTTAACATTGTCCTCATTAATCTCTGTCTTTTTCACCCTGTGCAGATGGGGTTAGCTCCATCATTTTTTGTGCATAGGTGACTCCGTCAATTTCTTCATCGGCATACTGACGCATTAATTCGTCAATCTGTTCTTTTAATTCTTCTCGTGTCATTTTTTCCTCCTCTTAAATGGTTTGTCTCATTACTGAATATGTGAATTTTTCAATTTATTACTCAAAATCCTTGTACCTCTCTTTTAGTCGTTTGGAATACTCTTCTTTAGTTTCATCAGTATAAAGATGTTTTTCGATGGTAGAGGCCCTCACTCTTCCCTCGTTAACATCCTTCAAGGTATCTCTTGCAGCTTCCTCGCCAAACATATCAAAAAACTTGCAAAATGAAGTTGCATCAAGTTTGTTTTTTTTCATTAAACTACCTCCTAAGTATTAGGGGTAGTGTCAAATCGACACCCCGTTTTTTGATTTTATTTTTATTAAAATCCTTGCTTTTACGAGGCTTTTGCATAATTTTGAATAAAAATATAGCAATAACCTCCCTTTTGCTGTATAATTGATTCAACAACAACAATTAA
>JAFRDB010000115.1 GCA_017404065.1 Clostridia bacterium | reverse complement strand
CTTCGCGGCATTCCCCCTCAAAGAGGGGGACAAGCTTGCCTCCCTCTTTGAGGGACACTGGTCGGCGGCTTTGCCGCCTGCTCGTGCTGGCAGCCTGGGTGCCCGAAGGGCGGAGGGAGTCCTTAACTAAGTGACATTGGGCTACAGCCTCTTGTTTTTTTTCGTTCATCGTCAGTTTATTTCCGCTGTGATAATGTCGGAGATAAGTCCCGACTCGCATAGGGTTCCCCAGCTGAACACTGTGCATAGCTGCCCGCCGCCGCCGGCAAGATCCAGGTCTCCCGCCGTCCACGGCGCTGTTATGCCGTAATAGCCGTAGCCGCTTTTCACATCGTGTCCCGCCAGCTTGGCGCCGTCGGCAATGTTGTCCGCGCCCGAAACCTCATCACGAAGCAGCCACGCCGCCTGATCCGACAGGAATCTTGCCGCGACCTCCTCCGTATAGCCTGACTCGATCAGTTCATTTATACGCTCCTTGTCACTCTTACCGTTTATGACGATCTCTACTGCCTTTTTGTACCGATCCACATCGAGAACGCCTGCCCTAACTGTCGCAGAGGTCTTTGGAACGCTGCGCTGTGAGTCATTCGGGAAGCTGCCGTCCTCATTTTTGTCGTAGGACATGGAATATCCGCCGTCACCACCGTCACGGCTGACATCTATTTTGCCCGAAAGCTCTTCTATACTTGCGATACTCTCCGCAAGGAAGCCGCCGTAAACAGGCCATGCCAGATTAAAATGCGGATCTCCGTTGCTGACATAGAGGACAATGGTTTCTTTCGCATTTTCGGGAGAAATAAGATCATAAGATGTAACAGGCCAATTCTCATTGCTGTTTTTCACCAGCTCATATATCTTAGCGCCGGTCATTGCGGAAAATGCCTGAATCTGCTTTTCGGCATCGAGCGCCTTGAACTCCTCATAGCTCAGCGAATCCGCAGCAAAACGCATGAGAATAGCGTTGACCTGGGCGCGGGTGGCGTTTGCCTTCGGCGCAAGAGTGCCGTCGTCCTTGCCGGTGATAATATCCTTCATTGTCATCCAGCAAAGCGGCTCATAAGCGTATTCGGACACGTCTGCCGCGTCCGGGAAGCTCAGCGGGAACGCCCATGCCCCCGTGAAGCCTTCGCCGCCCCTCTGCGCGTACCTGTAGAGAATAGCCGCGAGCTGCTCTCTTGTCACCGGTGCATCCGGCGAAAATTCGGTATCGCTGATCCCGTTGACTATGCCCTCGGAAACTGCCCATGCCACTGCGTCCGCATACCACGCATCGTTATTTATATCGGTGAAGGAAGGCTTTGCCTCGGCGTCAGGCATACCCGCCATTCTCCAAAGCATGGTAACCGCCATAGCGCGTGTCGCGGCCTCGTTCGATATAGATCCATCCTCGGTGACATCGTCGTCTGATCCGTTCTCGCCCGAATCATACTTCGTGTCAAAGATGAGGTCAAATGCTGTGTTCTCCTCTGCGGCGTTTGCCGCCGATGCGGTCGCAACAGTCAGGCAAAGCGCAAGCGCGAGGAGAACGGCGATAGGTTTTCCGGTTTTCATTTGTTTTTCATCCCTCTCTTTGTTTTATAACTACAACACAAGTCTTTAAAGTTACATGAGTTTATATTTGTATAGTCACATCACAAATAAAACCTATATACTATTATACATTATAAAATTAAAATTTCAATGCTGATTTTAAAATTCGCTTGTTATTTTTGGTAATTACTGCTTCATAAAAACAAGCTCTAACATACCAACGGGGATGTAAAAAGCACAGCCGCTTTTTTTAAGCCGTTTCGGACATAGATCGGAGGTAGCGGTCACAGCGCTTGCGTACCGCGTCGGCGGTGCCGCAGCCGAATTTATCGGCGATCCCGTCCCAGGTGCAGCCGTTTATGTATCGTTCGAACATGGAATAGCGTATATTTGCATTGGCTATGCCGGCTATCAGCTCGCGGCATTTTTTGTCCAGCTCGTCTATCTCTCCAGCGTACCGCTCGCGCGCTTCACCGCGGCGCAGCTCATATAGCCTCTCTAAAGCACATATATTTTGCATCACATCGCCTCCGTTTCCAGCCCTCGTTGAATTCCTTGTCGGTTTTATAGAACGGACACGCGCCGCATTGGTCGCGCGGGTCGGCGGCGTTATAGAAATCCACAAGAGCCTTGCAGGTGAGACGGCGTCCGCTCGTCTGTAAAAAATGGCAGTCTGTTATTCTTCCTTCTTTGTCTTTATTTATCATTATATCATTCCTCGCTTTCTGTTATATTTAGGGGAGCTTCGGTGTGCCCCGGGACTGCGGCGGTGCTCCGCTGCCACGGTGTAAGGACAAGCTGCGTCTTACCGCAAACAACTCCCCGATAAACTTACCCCTGCTAAAACCTGTCCAGGCATTTCATAAACTGCTTTTCTATCAGCCTGCAGTCCTCAAGAGAGGTCTCTTCCATACAGGTTTCAGGAATATTAGTATTATTATTAATAAAATTAGTATTATTATATTTATTATTATTATAATTATTAATATTAGTGGCGGATCTGCCGGCAGCGGCTGCGCCGTCTATGGCTGTACCGTCAGCGGCTTTACCGCTTGCGGTAAAAGCATTATGGTTGTGGTTTATCGTGTAGGTCATCCGCTCAAATCTGCCGCATTCGGATCTGTGTCTGTCGGCGGTTATGTATCGGTTCTCTGCAAGCTCGCGCAGGTATTTGCGCACTGTTCCGACGTGGAGATTCAGATCGTGCGCTATCAGGCTTTGCGACGGGTAGCACACACCGTCATATCCGCTGAAGCTGCAAAGGTAGGCGTAGACCGCCTTTGCGCCGCAGGAAACGGCAGGGGAGCGCATCGCCGCTCGCATTACTATTCCGTATCCGCTGTCAGGTTTTTTGCTGTTCATATTATCACCATCCTATAGCCCGAATATATATTCGTCCCGCACGTCGTCAAGTATGCTCATTTCCGCCTCGTCCTCGCAGCGCATACAAAAGAACATACCGTTGACATCGTAATATGTCTCGCCGCTTGTTATTTCCTCGCCGCAGGCCGAGCAATAAATGCCGCCGCAGCACCTGTCATCTCCGTAGTTTCCCGTGATCAGCCTGTCCGCAACGCAGGGAAGATACGGGTGTGTTATTGAATATCTCATGTGTATGACCTCCTTTATTGATTTTGAAGATATAATACCACACTTTTGTGCAATAATCAAGGCTTTTTATGGGACAATATTTCACAAAAGTGCAAAAATCGTATTGACAAATTCGTCTTTTTGTGCTATTATGGTCTAAGAAAGTACAAAATCGGTATGAAAGCTACGGTAAAACACAAATTAAAACAATGAGGAATGAGGAGAATTGTTATGTATTGGCTGGAGAAATTAAAGAGCTTTAAAAAGGAAACGGGGGAGACGTATAAGAGCATCGCTCAAAAGACAGATATTCCGCAGACAACGATAGAGAAGCTGTTTTCGGGTCGGACAAACGATCCGAAGCTGATGATGACCGATAGGATCGCTAAGGTCATGGGTCACAGCGTAAGCGAGCTTTTGTCCGAAGGGGAGAGCTTCTCGCATTATGAGCGGTCGCTTATCATGCGCGTAAGGCAGCTTGACGGGGAAGGAAGGCTCAGGACAGAGAGCGTTATTTCGGGAGAGCTGCGCCGCATTCGTGCGGAAACGCGAAGGCGGTTTGCACATTTGTACTATGATTTTCCGGTATCGGCGGGAACCGGTGAGTATCCGGACTATACCACGGCGCAGATAATAGAGCTTGCCGCCGCGCCGCCGCCCGGAACGGATTTTGTGCTGCGCATCGCCGGTGACAGCATGGAGCCGGATTTTTCCGACGGGGATCATGTTTGCGTAAAGAGTATGCCTACGCTTAATATAGGCGATATAGGGATCTTCTCGTATGCCGGCAGCGTCTATATGAAGGTATATACGCGCGCCGGGTTGCTGTCGCTCAATCCCGCGTATCCTGTCATCAAGGGTAACGAGGACATACGGATACTCGGAAAGGTGTTAGGCAAGGCGGTATTGGAATAATGGACGCAGGGGGAACTTCGTTCCCAAACTACGGCGTTTGTTTCTTCGAAACACGCCTACGACACGCCAGCGTGTCGTTCACCAAACTACGGCGTTTGTCTGGTCGGTCGCTCTGCGACCTGTCTGGTCGGCGGCAAAGCCGCCTGTCTGGTCGGCGGCATAGCCGCCTGCTCGACCTGGCATCCTGGCTCGATCTGGCATCCTGGCTCGACCTGGCATCCCGGCTCGACCTGGCATCCCGGCTCGACCTGGCATCCCGGTTTCTTTGAAACAGGTACCTGAAAGAAGTCAGGCGGGGCGTAGCCCCGGACTTGCGTAGCAAGTCTACTGAACGCCTACGACACGCAAGCGTGTCGTTCACCCTGAAACCCCCTTTGCTGCATATTTCCGGCTAACGCGCCGGTTTGCTGTAAATAAAAACAGCGATGCTTTTACATCGCTGCCTTTATATAAGTAAGTAAGGAAACCACAACGGCTTTCGCCGATGTGTTGATGATTGATCGGGATAATCACTTATCCCGGATTCTATTATAATATATTTCTTGAAAAAAATCAAGAGGTAAATTGTAATTCATTAAATTTCAGTTTATCGGAACGGCGCTATCGCGCCTACTCCCCCCGGCGCTATCGCGCCGACCACAACTACGGCGTTTGTTGCTTTGCAACACGCCTACGACACGCAAGCGTGTCGCTTACCTCAAGAGGGGGTCAAGTATCGGTGTACCGCAATTCTTGGCTCCCTCTATGAGGGAGCTGTCGAACGGAGTGAGACTGAGGGAGTTAAACTGAAATTTATCGACCTATCCCATCCACGCCTGTTCGTTATGCGTTCACTCAACGCCATAGCAATACAAAGGGGACGGTTTGCTATAAACCGTCCCCTTATGCGTTTTTTAAAATTTATGACCATTAAATTCTTCCACAAAACCGTTTGGGGAAAATGCGCAACGAAGATCGTGCGTTTGAGCAAGCGACGTGTACTCAGTGTACATAAGCTTGCGATAACGTGCGAGATTCAAAGCGCATTTTTTCCAAACCTTATATAAGATACAGGAGATCCGTATATGTCGGGAACGGCCAGTAGTCCTTGCCCACTATCGTCTCCAAAGTGTCCGCCGTTACGCGCAGCGCCTTCATTGCCGGTATGACCGTGTCCTTGTAATACATTCCTGTCTCGAACGCGTCCTCGGACGGAACTGCCGATGCTGCCGCGTCAAGCTCGTCTATGCGCTCCATCAGCTCCTCAGTAAGGGCGGTGAGCCGCTTTGCCTTTTCAAGCTCCTTCGGCGCGTCTAAGCCGATAGCCTTCTTGGAGGCAATATCGTCTGTAACGAACTTTGTATATTTGAGGCAGGCGGGAAGTATCTCCTGCTTTGCCATTTCAAGCATTGTGAGCATCTCAAAATGGAGGGTGTTGTTATAGTCCTCCATCATGATCTCGCAGCGGGTCTCGACCTCGATTGGAGTGAATACCTCCTGCTTTGCGAACAGCTCTATCGACTTCTTTGTCTTGAAGTACGGCAGAGCCTCCGGCGTTGTCATAAGGTTCGGCAGCCCGCGCTTTTCAGCCTCCTTTACCCATTCCTCGCTGTAGCCGTTGCCGTTAAAGATGATGCGCTCATGCTCCTTGAAGGTCTTTATTGCAAGCTCTAAAGAATCCTTGTGTATATTTATGCTGCCCTCAAGCTGATCTGCAAACTCGCAGAGTGTTTCCGCTACTATCGTGTTGATGACGATGTTTATCCCGCCTATCGACTGGCGTGAGCCGGGCGCGCGGAATTCGAACCTGTTGCCGGTGAACGCGAACGGTGAGGTGCGGTTACGGTCGGTGGTGTCGCGCTCGATATCGGGCAATGCCTCAACGCCGGTCTCGATCAGAACGCCCTCCTCATACTTAACGCCCTTGCCTGCCTTGAGCTGATCGACAACGGCTGTCAGGTGGTCGCCGAGGTAGATCGAAATTATCGCCGGCGGCGCCTCATGCGCGCCGAGACGGTGGTCGTTGCCTGCCGTCGCTACCGTTACGCGCAGCACGTCCGAATAGTCATCGACCGCCTTTATAACAGCGGCAAGGAAGAGCAGGAACTGCACGTTATGCTCCGGCTTCTTGCCCGGCTTTAAGAGCAGCTCGCCGTCGGAGGTGCCTATTGACCAGTTGTTGTGCTTGCCGGAGCCGTTGATGCCCTCATAAGGCTTCTCGTGCAGCAGACAGTACAGACCGTGATGGTCGGCTACCTTTTTGAGCACCTCCATAGTGAGCTGGTTGTGGTCATTTGAAATATTGGTGGTGGAGAAGATAGGCGCTATCTCGTGCTGAGCCGGAGCGACCTCGTTGTGCTTGGTCTTTGCCAGCACGCCCAGCTTCCACAGCTCCTCGTCTACCTCCTTCATGAACGCGCCTACGCGCTCTTTTATCTGACCGAAGTAGTGATCGTCCATCTCCTGTCCCTTTGCCGGCTTCGCGCCGAACAGCGTTCTGCCTGTGAGCAGAAGGTCCTTGCGCTTGTTTCGCATTTTTTTGTCTACCAAGAAGTATTCCTGCTCGGGACCTACATAAGAGATGACGCGCTTCGGCTCCTTGCCGAACAGCTCAAGAACTCTGCGCGCCGCGCGGTCTATCGCCTTTTCGGAACGCAGGAGCGGAGTTTTTTTGTCAAGCACCTCGCCGGTGTAGGACACGAAAGAGGTGGGTATGTACAGCGAATGATCCTTTATGAACGCGAATGACGTGGGGTCCCATGCGGTATAGCCGCGCGCCTCAAAGGTCGCCCTGAGTCCGCCGGAGGGGAAGGAGGATGCGTCCGGCTCGCCCATAACAAGCTCCTTGCCGGAGAATTCCATTATGACCGTCTTGTCCTCGGTCGGCTGTATGAACGAGTCGTGCTTTTCCGCGGTCAGCCCCGTCATAGGCTGGAACCAGTGGGTGTAGTGTGTGCAGCCCTTTTCTATTGCCCAGTCCTTCATGGCGTTTGCCACGACCTCCGCGACAGAGATATCGAGCCGCTCGCCATCGCTTATCGTTTTGATGAGCGATCTGTATATATCCTTCGGCAGACGCGCCTTCATCGTGGGGATGTTGAACACGTTCTCGCCGAAAATGCTTGTTACGTCTCCGTTAATCAAAATAGTTTCCTCCTGTCTTTAACTATACAACCGATTGCCTGTGATTATATGATTATATTATAGCATGGTATCCGTATATGTCAATACCGCCAACGTTTTTTTGTGAGATTTGGTATATAATAGTCTCAGGAGGACGGGGATGCTTTGATAAATTTCAGTTTAACTCCCTACGGCGCTATCGCGCATACTCCCCCCGGCGCTATCGCGCCGACCACAACTACGGCGTTTGTTGCTTTGCAACACGCCTACGACACGCAAGCGTGTCGCTTACCTCAAGAGGGGGTCAAGTATCGGTGTGCCACAATTCTTGGCTCCCTCTATGAGGGAGCTGTCGCGCCGACAGGCGTGACTGAGGGAGTTAAACTGAAATTTACCGCGCGTAAAAAAACGGCTGTAAATACGCACGGGCAATTAAATCATTTTTTGCATTATTTTTGCATTATAAGAAAGCAATTTCTTATAATGTAAAAAAAGCGTATGGATATTACGCCTTTCAGAGGTTGTATATAAATGCTTTCCGACATATACTGCTATGTTGATATAAATGAAAAGGAACATCTTCTATGCCGTGTCGGAAAACACGCGTGAAAAATGCTTTTTTGTCAAAACAGCTTGAAAATTGCGAAAAAACAGTGTATAATACCAAATGTCGGAGATATCCGATGTTAAAGGTAAGATTTCTTAACGGTGTTTACACCGGCGGTTGTGCCACTCTCCGAAAGGGGGTGGTCGCTATGATAAAATACATACTTAAAATTTTGTTTTTTGTTATCGTGTTTTTAATAGTGTTTACTATAAAAGTAAAATAACCGCCAAGCTCCGCTAAAAGTTAGGCAGTTATTTTATAATTTGCTTTTCCTTTGGCACAACCGTTTGAGGTCTTGCCTTTTTCTATTGTTATTATATATCTCAAAAATGATTTTGTCAAGACTTTGATGAAATATTTTCACGGTTTTTGAATGAATGAACGACCTGTTGATAAATCCACAAATTTCAGTTTATCGGGGCGTTAGTGGGAGGCGCAGCCTGTCCTTGCCCTCGGGGCAAGGTGGGCTTTTCAAGCTTCGCTTGAAAAGGTCGGATTGGGGTTCACGGCACTAAAAAATGAGATAAATTAGTGGTTTTAGATGTAATCTATCTCTGCCGCTGCCCCCAACCCGTCACGGCTCCTATCGTCGCCGCGCCACCCTGCCCCAAGGCAGGGACAGCAGAGCCTCACCGCAATTCTCGCCTCCCTCTTGAGGTAAACGAAACGCTTGCGTTTCGTAGGCGTGTTGCATAGCAACAAACGCCGTAGCTAAAAGGTGGCAGCCCGTAAGGGCTGACGGAGGGAGTCCGACAAACTGAAATTTATCTTAATAAATAAAAAAATGAAAAATAACTCTGTAATAGTGTGCTGCCGTATATAGTTTTATTCTCTACCCGTATATTTACGAAAGAGAGCCATTTCATGCTTGCGTATCTCTTTAAATTCTTCAGGATCTCTGCCAAGATAATAAAACTTGTTATCCTTTGGTATGTAGCTGATATTGCTGCTTTTAAGTATGGCTTTGATGCGGCGGATCGTTTCCGCATCGGACTCGTCCTTGTCTATTTCATCGCGGATCATAGTGAGAGTTTTTATCGCGGCAGAGTCTGCGATCTCGTCAGCATCAGCCTTTAATTTACGTAAATTGTTCTTTATTGCGTCCGTGATCCCGTCCGCTAAAAGTTCAAGCTTGATATCCATAAAAACCTCCAAGAATTAAAAAGTGCATTGCCCGTGAGCAATGCACAAAAAACGTATTGCTCCGAGTCGCGAAACCAATTTAGTCAACTATAAAAAATCATATACATACAGCAATACTAAAAACAGAGCATACATTTTTATCATGGATAAAAATGTATTACTGGATACATATGATTTTCTTGTAAAAGCCATAGCTGCCTGAGGCAGAAACAGCAAAATTGGTTTCGCGGCTATTATTATATCACAGTCCGGCGGATTTGTAAATGGAAAAATTAAAATTTAAATTTAGCTTGCAAATTCAAAAAAACTTGACGGATGAATAAGAACATGATATAATAATATCGGTCGATAATGCGACCCGGGTAAAAGTGAATAAGGACGGTACGGCTGTTTCCGCTTGTCCGTTTGATTGGGAGTATCTTAGGTACATACAAATCAACAGGGAAGTGATAAAATGAACGAGTACATAACAGTGGTGTTCAATATAGTTTATCTGCTGCTTGCCATCGCTTTGGTCGACAGACTGATAGAATTGTTCAGGAACTTAAAAAAGTAGCCGTCCATTCTGCCAAATGAACGGCTATATTAAAATTTAGCCTTTAGCGGAACGGTCAGAGCCGTCCTTATCCACTACCTGTATTATATCACTTGCGCATCAATATGTCAAGTATATTTTGAATATAAACATAACCAAAGGAAAGGAAACGATGATCATGGGAATGACAATGACACAGAAGATCCTTGCCCGCGCGGCGGGACAGGAAAGCGTTAAGGCGGGCGATCTGATACTCGCAAGGCTTGATCTGGTGCTCGGTAACGACATAACCGCGCCGGTCGGCATCCGCGAATTCAAGAGGCTCGGTCTTGACGATGTGTTTGATAAAACGAAGATAGCGCTTGTGCCGGATCACTTTACGCCGAACAAGGACATAAAGAGCGCGGAGCAAGCGAAGGTCGTAAGGGACTTTGCGGCCGAAAAGGATATCCTGAACTATTTTGAGGTCGGCGAGGTCGGCATAGAGCACGCGCTGCTGCCGGAAAAGGGATTGGTAGTCGCGGGCGATGTCGTTATCGGCGCGGACTCGCACACCTGCACCTACGGCGCGCTGGGCGCGTTCTCAACAGGCGTAGGCTCAACGGATATGGCGGCGGGCATGGCTACGGGCAAGGCGTGGTTCAAGGTGCCGGAGGCTATTAAATTCAACCTCACTGGCAAGCTCAGACCGTACACGAGCGGCAAGGATCTCATCCTGCATATAATCGGCATGATAGGAGTGGACGGCGCTCTGTATAAATCAATGGAGTTCACGGGCGAGGGTATGCATACTCTCACTATGGACGACCGCTTCACTATTGCGAACATGGCTATAGAGGCGGGCGCGAAAAACGGCATATTTGAGGTGGACGACCTCACGCGCGAGTATATGAGGGAGCATTCGGCAAGGGCGTTTACGGAGTTTACCGCGGACGCTGACGCGGAGTATGCCGAGGTTATAGATATAGACCTTTCAAGGGTGCCGCACACGGTAGCGTTCCCGCATCTGCCGGAGAACGCGAGAACGCCGGAGAACTGGGGCGAGGTCGCGATAGATCAGGTAGTGATCGGTTCATGCACGAACGGCAGACTTTCGGACCTTGAACGCGCGGCGGAGATACTGAAGGGCAGGCGCGTAAAGAAGGGGATAAGAGCTATTATTTTCCCGGCTACGCAGAGGATATATTTAGAGGCACTCGAAAACGGCACGCTCAAAACGCTTGTTGAGGCGGGCTGCGTTATATCCGCGCCGACCTGCGGACCGTGTCTCGGCGGACACATGGGCATACTTGCGGCAGGCGAGAGATGCGTTTCCACAACGAACCGCAACTTCCTCGGCCGCATGGGTCATGTGGAGAGTGAGGTCTACCTCGCAAGCCCGGAGGTTGCCGCGGCAAGCGCGGTAACAGGACGCATAACCGCACCAGAGGAAGTAATGTGAGGAGGATCGTGACATGAATGCAAAAGGAACTGTAATAAAGTATGGCGACAATATCGATACGGATGTAATAATCCCGGCGCGGTATCTGAACACGTCGCTGCCGGAGGAGCTGGCGCAGCACTGCATGGAGGATATAGATAAGGAATTCGTAAACAAGGTGCGCCCCGGCGACATAATGGTAGGCGGCGCGAACTTCGGCTGCGGCTCGTCACGCGAGCACGCGCCGATAGCGATAAAGGCGAGCGGTATTTCCTGTGTTATAGCCGAGAGCTTCGCGCGGATATTTTTCCGCAACTCGCTTAATATCGGTCTGCCGATAATGGAGTGTCCGGAGGCGGCAAAGGATATAGAAGAGGGCGAGACCGTTTCGATAAACTTCGACACCGGCGTTATCACGAACGAGAGCAAGGGCAGGACGTATCAGGCAACGGCATTCCCGCCGTTCATGCAGGATCTGATCAATTCCGGAGGACTTGTAAAGTACATCGAAGAAGGCAAGATGTGACTCATTCACGGCGCTGACGCGCCTACTCCCCCCCGGCGCTGACGCGCCGACCACTAACTACGGCGTTTGTTCGCAAGCGAACACGCCTACGACACGCAAGCGTGTCACTTACCTCAAGAGGGGGTCAAGATAGTAGTGGGTAGAGGGAAGGAATACTTGGCTCCCTCCATGAGGGAGCTGTCGAACGGAGTGAGACTGAGGGAATACTTGGCTCCCTCCATGAGGGAGCTGTCGAACGGAGTGAGACTGAGGGAGTTATGTACAGATATGATCACAAGCTTAAAAGCAACGCAAGAGAGCTTAGAAAAAACATGACAGAACAGGAAAAGAAACTGTGGTATACGTTTCTGAGGGACTACAAAGTCAGATTCCAGCGGCAAAAGCCGATAGAAAAATACATAGTTGATTTTTATTGTCATAAAGCTAAGCTGGCTGTGGAATTAGACGGCTCACAGCATTTCGATGATGATGGTCTAAGGTACGATGAAAAACGAACACAGGCGTTGGAGAGATTGTCTATCAAGGTAGTAAGGTTTACAAACAGAGAAATCGACCTTGAATTCAGAGCGGTGTGCGAAACGATAGATAATGAGGTGAATATGAGAATGACTGAACGGCGCTGACGCGCCTACTCCCCCCGGCGCTAACGCGCCGACCCCCTCAAGAGGGGGTCAAGAATGTAGTGGATGTAGTGGGGAGCGGGAAGTGGGAAGGAGCACTTGACTCCCTCTATGAGAGAGCTACCGCGCCGACCCCCACGGCGCCGACCCCCACGGCGCTGACGCGCCTACTCCCCCCGGCGCTGACGCGCCGACCCCCTCAAGAGGGGGTCTAGTATCGGTGTACCGCAATTCTTGGCTCCCTCTATGAGGTGAGCGACACGCTTGCGTGTCGTAGGCGTGTTCGCTTGCGAACAAACGCCGTAGCTAAGAGCTGGCACGCCAAAGGCGTGACTGAGGGAATACTTGGCTCCCTCTATGAGGGAGCTGGCACGCCAAAGGCGTGACTGAGGGAATACTTGGCTCCCTCTATGAGGGAGCTGGCACGCCAAAGGCGTGACTG
>JAFRDB010000114.1 GCA_017404065.1 Clostridia bacterium | reverse complement strand
TTCTTACCCGATCAAGTCATTCTTTGATGCGGGCGCATACACGGTATTCCATTCGGACTACCCGGTTTCTCCCACGTTCAGCATCAAAGACAGCATTTACATGGCGGAAACCCGTAATATGTCAAATGGAAAGGCCGTTAATAGCCGCCCGCACAATGTCAAGGAAGCGATCACTCGTGAGCAGTCCCTGCGCGCGCTGACGATAAATGTCGCGCATCAGTGGCATCAGGAGCACCGCATCGGCTCGATAGAGTTCGGCAAGCTTGCTAATATGACGGTGTATGACTGTGATTTCCTCCATGACGATATTGAGAAGGTAGCGCAGGCGAACATCGTAGCTACGATCGTAGACGGTGAAGAGGTATATAAAGCGTAAAAACTTAGTAACTTAGGGGGCTAACGCCCCCTAAGACTCCTTATAAATAAAATTCATGTTTTAGTCATAGAAATTTACTTGTTCAAAAACCTTGGTTATAAGATATAAAAGGCTTGACCGTAAAGCATATTAATGGTATAATAAAATAAGCAGTAGCTCCTGATAAGAGGGAGAGGCAGCGGCTCTTTTTGCAAAAAAGAGCGTTGGCGTTTTAAAGGGAGGAACATGCGTATGCTTTTGGCTGTTGATGTGGGAAATACGAACATAGTTATCGGCTGTATAAGGGATGAGGAGATCTTGTTTAATGAGCGTGTCTCAACAAACCATAAGGCTACCGATCTTGAATATCTTATACAGTTCAAAACAATACTGGAGATACACGGGATAGATTTTGCGGATATAGAAGCGGCGGTTATGTCGTCGGTAGTGCCGGATGTGACCGGTGTATTGAAGCGGACAATAAAAAAGCTGCTCGGTATCGATACACTGGTTGTGGGACCCGGCGTAAAGACGGGACTGCGGATAATGATAGATAATCCGGCGCAGCTTGGTGCAGATCTTGCGGTAGACGCGGCTGCCGGTGTGAGCTTTTATGAACCTCCGCTCATAATAATAGATATGGGTACGGCAACCACCTTTTCTGTTATAGACAAGGACAACAGCTATCTGGGCGGAATGATAATTCCCGGTATGCGCACATCTCTTGATGCGCTTGCGGCGGGCGCAGCGCAGCTCTCCAAGGTGAAGCTGCAAAAGCCACAGCGCGTGACGGGCAGAAACACAGAGGAGTGTATGCAGAGCGGGATAATGTACTATACTGCCGCCGGTATAGACGGATGTATTGATAGGATAGAGTCAGAGCTGGGATACCGATGTACCGTTATTGCTACCGGCGGACTGGCCGGACTTGTCACACCGTTGTGCAAGAGAAGGATAATATATGACAACGACCTGCTTCTTAAAGGGCTTATGACAATATATAAAAAGAATAATGGATTATAAGAATATGACAGACAGCGAGCTTGTCGAGCTTGCACAAAAGGGCGATAAGGCAGCGCTGGAGACGGCACTGCTGAGGTATAAGCCGCTTGTGCATAAAAAATCACAGCCGTATTATCTTGCCGGCGGCGATGATGATGATATCGTTCAGGAGGGGCTCATAGGACTTTATAAGGCGATAATGGAATTTGATAAGGAAAAGTTCCCGCTGTTCAATGTTTTCGCCGGCGTATGCGTCGAGCGTAGGATAATCTCGGCGGTAAAGAAGGCATCGCGTATAAAGCACAGTCCTCTCAACTCGTATGTGTCACTCAGCGGACATACAGAGGGAGACGGGATCAATGCTGAGGAAATACAGGGAGCGATCAGCGATCCTGAAAGTATTCTTATAGAGCGTGAGCGCGCTGAGGTGTTTGAAATGATGATAATAGGCGTGCTCTCAGATATGGAGCTTAAGGTGCTTCTGGCGCATCTTAACGGTAAAAGCTATAAGGAAACTGCCGCGGAGCTTGGACGTGACGCAAAGGCTGTCGATAACGCAATGCAAAGAATAAAGAAGAAGATAGAAAATTTAGTGTAGAGAGGAAGCAATATGTATACCGATCAAAGCTTGATATGCAAAGACTGTGGGGCGGAGTTTATATTTACCGCCGGAGAGCAGGAATACTATGCCCGTAAAGGGATGGATTCTGCACCGCAACGCTGCAAGCTGTGCCGCGACAAACGAAAACGGTATCGCAATACGGTTTTATTTGAAATAGTTTGTGAAAGATGCGGAGAGGTGGTTAAGGTCCCGTTTGAACCGTCACCTGACCGCGCCGTATATTGCGGAGATTGCTACAGGATATTATCAGGTAAAAAATGATATCCCGAGCGTGTCCGCATGAGCTTGTTTGCGGACAGATAAAGGAGGGATATCATTATGATATACAGGTTAAACAGAAAACTTATTCCCATCGAAAATGAATATGAGGTAGGGGAGAATGAGATACTTGTTGAGATACTGACGTTGGGTGAATTCGATGAAAAATATAACGGCACATACCACCATGAGCTTTTAATGGACTCAATGGAGCATGTGCAGTATTCCAAGGTCGAAATATTAAGAAGCTGCACCATTGGCACTATCCTTGTGCCGGATAAGCAGGATCTGCTTGAGAAGGAGTTCGGCTTTGGCTTTTATATCCATAAAAAGCATATCTTATTTATTGACGATACGAAGCGTATACAGCGTATCGTTGCACGTTTGCCGGAAATAAAGGCATTTGATACCACGCTTGAAGCGAGGTTTTTTATAGAGCTGTTGGAATTTCTTATAAACGATGATGTTCTTTATCTGCAGCGCTACGAGGATAAGCTTGTATCGCTGGAGGAGGAGCTGATGGAGCATGATATAGACGATTTCCACACCGACGTGCTTCGGTACAGGCGAGAGATAATGACACTCAACGGCTACTATCAGCAGCTTACGGAAATGCTGCAGATGATGAGTGAGAATAAAAACGGGTTGTTCAATGTTGAGGACTGCCGCATAATGCGCGTTATAGCAAACCGCGCCGACAGAATGTACGACAATACAAAAATGCTGCGTGAATATACCGGTCAGCTGCGCGAAATGTATCAGTCGCAGATAGACATTATGCAGAATAAAACCATGCGCATACTCACGGTCGTTACAACCATATTCATGCCGCTATCCCTTATTGCGGGATGGTACGGCATGAACTTCAAGTATATGCCGGAGCTTATGAACAGATACGGCTATATAGGCGTTATTATATTCAGCGCGCTTGTTGTGCTTGTCGAAATAATTATATTTAAGAAAAACAAATGGTTTGAGTGACTATTTGCTTGTAGAGCCAAGTCCGCCGTTACGTTCGGCGGTAGTGTCATCGTCAAGGGTTATTCCGTATTCTATAAATATGCCCTGACAGAATGCAAATCCGCGATCAAGCGAGATGGTCTTATTCTCGTTTGTGTCATTGGTGATCTTGCAGAATATATGTCCCTCGTTGTCGCTGTAGTAGTAATCGCTGTCGATTATACCTACGGTGTTATTAAACTGCAGACGGTACTTAAAGCCAAGACCGCTGCGCGGATATAGCTTTAGCACCCATTCAGGCTCTATCCATACACGTATGCCGGTAGGGATTTTTATCGTCTCGCCCGGTGCAAGTGTGAACGCTTCAGGTGTGAAGAAGTCATAACCTGCCGAGCCCTTTGTTGCGCGGCATGGCAGCTTTATGTTATCATAAAGCTCCTTCGGGTCGCTTTTGGGGAATATCTCAAGGCTTGCCGGTTCAAACTCTGCAAAGCTTACCTTTTCAAATTTTGCAACTCTTTTCATTTATTTTATGAGCTCCTTTCAAGCTTATCTGTTTATTGTTTGTACTATATATTCTCCGTCGTCGGTTTTTGATACGTTTACCGTGATAGGCAGACTCAGTGGCTTCATACTGTTAATACTATTCCAGACAAACAGCTTTATATATTCAAACTGATCGGCATTTTCGAGGTATCCGTTAAATATTGTCTCTTCTCCTTCTGTACTGACCGACATAACATGGCTTGTTCCTGTCGGCAGGTCATTATTATACCCTATCGCTACCGCCTCAGCAGGACCGGTGAGTATTCCGGTAGTATTATCTATCACAGCATACAGAACACCGCTATCGGAATAGGTCACCTTTGTTATAAGGTTCGTTATCGGCGATCGTGTAGGAGCGGGCGTAGGCTTTGGGACGGCGGTCGGACGCGTTGACTGTGTGGGTCTTGGCGTTGCAGGCGTATCTCCGGAGTAGTAGTTGCTTATATTCAGTATACCGCTGCCATAAAGTCCTCGGTAGTCATCCTCATATTGCGCTGAATACGGTGTTGTATTGGACTTTAGCTCGTTTTCGATCTGAGCCGGAGTGATTGAGGGGTTTCTGGTGAGCAGCAGCGCGGCTGCGGCGGCGGCAAAAGGACTTGCCATAGAGGTACCGCTCATATTGGCGTATTTGTTATTCAGGATGGTGCTGTATATATTTGTGCCCGGCGCGGAAACATCTACGACCGAGCCGTAATTGGATCTGCTTGATATGCTGCCGCTCTGTGTAAGATTGGCAACGACAATAGTATCGTTCATATAAGCAGGGAATATATAGTTTGAATTATGTATGTTGCCGTATTGGTCGGCATTGCCGGCAGCAACGCAAACGGTTATTCCGCTTTGCCGCAATGATTTAAACAGCGAGCTGAAGGTGCCCATTAGGGACTGTTGCCTGTCCTCGGTCATAGCGCCGATGCTCATATTGATGATGTTAACGCCCTTGGATTTGGCATACTGTATGCCGGATTTCAAATCAGTGCTTGTTAGCGAGCCGCTGCTGTTTGCGACTTTAATGGGCAGTATATTTACATTGGCAAGAGTGTTGTCGGCAATGATTCCGGCAACGTGTGTTCCGTGGTTGTTGTCATCCATCGCGTCGTTGTCGTCATTATAGAAGTCATAGTCGTAAGATGTGATAACTCTTCCGCTGAGGAAGCTGTGGTTATAGTCAACGCCTGTGTCTATTACAGCTACAGTTATTCTCGGCATTTGTTGTTCGCTGCCGTAGGCTTCCATAAGTCCTTTCGTAAAAAGCGGGGTGCCGATACGTTCGGGTCCCCACGAAAGATAGCCAGCTGTGCATAGAAGCTCATCCCGGCACACTGCATAATTATTCTCTGTATAAAATGCAAACGCCTTGTCCGCTTCATCGCGGGTTTTATATATAAGGGTATGTATCCCGTATTCGTCACATATATCATACGCTGCCGAGCTGTCCGAAAGCTCACCGTCGTAATAGACCATAAGTGTTCGCGAGGCGTTAGCCTCAAGTAAAGCATCTTCAGAGCTTATCCGGAAACCCTTTGGAGAGCTGCTTTCGTATGCGTTATGGAGCATGTCCGAATATTCGATCGCGTCTTCTGTATGTATAGTTTCCGCTGAGGCAATGCCTGTGAAAATGAGCAGAAACAGCAAAACGAGTAAAACAGTTTTTTTCATAGATATCTCCCTTTATATGAAATTATAATAATTATACATCAGATTTATAAGAAAATCAAGTGAATATTTTATATTGAAATTGTTAATATATTGTGATATAATTTAAATACTGACAGCTCCGCAAGTATAAATATAATTGCAGAGACATTATATAAGTAAGTAATCGGAGGTTGATATACATGGGTGGTTTTTTTGCGGCGGCAACAAGAGATGATTGTGTTTTTGATCTGTTTTTTGGTGTGGATTATCATTCACATCTGGGCACTCGTCGTGCCGGTCTTGCGGTATATGATCGTGAGAGTGGCTTTGACAGATCTATCCATAATATAGAGAATTCACCGTTCAGAACAAAATTTACCGAAGAATCACGTTCGATGCATGGGCAGTATGGTATAGGCTGTATATCGGATTTTGAAGCGCAGCCGGTGCTTATGCGCTCGCATCACGGGACTTTTGCCATAACCACTGTAGGCAAGATCAATAACAGTGATGAGATAGTGAATACGATACTGAATGACAATACACACTTATTTGTAATGCGCAGCGGCGATATAAACCAGACGGAGCTTGTTGCGGCAATAATAAACCGTAAGGAAAACTTTATCGAAGGAATTCGCTACGCCCAGGAGATCATAGAGGGCTCAATGAGCATGATGATACTTACACCGAAGGGGATATATCTCGCTCGTGACAAATACGGCAGAACACCAATTTTTGTGGGAAGTAAGGATGACGGCTACTGTGCCGCGTTCGAGAGCTTTTCATATCTTAATCTTGGGTATTCCGATCATTGCAAGCTGGGACCGGGAGAGGTTGCAGTGATGACTGAGGACGGAATAAAAACGCTTATAGCACCCGGAGATGAAATGAAGATATGCACCTTCCTGTGGGTATATTACGGTTACCCGTCGTCAAGCTATGAGGGGATAAGCGTAGAGAAAATGCGTTACAATTGCGGAATGCATCTGGCAAAACGCGATAATGTAATCCCCGACCTTGTTGCCGGAGTGCCGGATTCCGGTACTGCGCATGCGATGGGATATGCAAACGAATCGGGAGTCAAGTTCTCACGCCCGTTCGTTAAGTACACTCCAACATGGCCGCGCTCGTTTATGCCAACATATCAGACAAAGCGTGATCTTATTGCAAAGATGAAGCTGATACCGATACATGATCTTATAGAAGGAAAAAGACTCATGCTCATAGATGACTCAATAGTGCGCGGCACGCAGCTGCGTGAGACAACTGAGTTTTTGTATGAGAGCGGCGCAAAGGAGGTACACATCCGCACGGCTTGTCCACCGCTTGTGTTTGGCTGCAAGTATTTGAATTTTTCGAGGTCTACCTCTGAGATGGAGCTTATAACACGCAGAGTAATAAAGGAGCTTGAGGGCGGAGATCCAGATGAGAAGACGCTAATGGAGTATACCGATCCGGATAGCGAGAAATATAAGATAATGGTAGATAAGATATGCGAGCAGCTCCACTTTACCTCGCTTATGTATCATCGTCTCGATGATCTCATTGACTCGGTGGGTATAGGTGAGGATAAGCTGTGTACATATTGCTGGAGCGGTAAAGAGTAATAGAGAGGGGTTTGGATAAAATGAAAAAGCTGACAGGACTCGTTGCGGTGCTGCTTGCGGTCACTATACCGGCAGGCTGCGGGAGCAAAATAAAGAAAAATAATACTGTGCCTACAGCGGAGGCGATAGAAGTTACGTCGATGCCGAAGGCTACACAGACGGAAAGCACGTCTGCACCGGCAGTATCAGAGCAGACCGGAGAGACAAAGAATAATAAAGCCGCTGATTCCGCAGGTGATAAGGAGCAGAATAATAAAGCTGATGCTTCCACAAGCGATCAGAAGCAGGAAAATGTAGCGAAACTCGGGAAGGCAGCGGCGGAAAAGCTGGTTATCGATGCTACCGGAGCGACCGGACTGAAGCTGGTAGCAGAAGGGGACGCGTATGTGTTTGACTGCTATCAGGGCAATGATTACATGGGCACCGTTGAGGTGAATGCAACGACCGGTGAGTTGATATTTCAGTAAAATTTTTATAAGAGGCTGTAGCAAAATGCAACAGCCGACAAAGGGGCTGATTGGCTTTTGATGCAGAATGGACGAAACGAAGTATCATGTGGCAAAACCGCATGATACCTTGCCCGAAGGCGTACGATGGTACGTCGTTGTCAGTAGATT
>JAFRDB010000113.1 GCA_017404065.1 Clostridia bacterium | reverse complement strand
ATTGGCAACAAAATTACAGCAGACATTTGAAAGGCTGCAAGCTACTTTAAATTCATTATCGAGCTATGACGAATGGACAAACTTTCTGAAAACAGCAGCATGGATGTATAAATATCCGTTTCTGGATCAGGTGCTCATATATGCACAGCGTCCGGACGCGACAGCCTGCGCAAGCATAGATATATGGAACAAGAGTTTGCAACGGTGGATAAACAAGGGCGCAAAGGGTATTGCTCTGCTCCACGAAAGCGGAGGGATGCATCGGTTGGACTATGTATTTGATGTATCAGATACGAATGATCGCTACGGTAGAGACATTGTGTTATGGAAGTATGAGAACAGACATGATGATGCGATAATCGAAACACTTCAAAACACATTTGGTGACAGTGACGATACAATACTTGTTGAGGCGATAAAGACAGCTGCCCATAATGCGGTGCAAGATAACAAGACGGACTATCTCAGGGATCTGCAATATCTTAAAAATGACAGTCTTTTGAGCGGACTTGATAATGAAAATCTGGATGTTTGGTTCAGTAAATCAAGGACTTTTTCATGAGACTCACCATTTTATTTTACTCCACATAATGCCGCAAATGTAGAGCTCTACATTTTCGTCACACATTCGCGACAAGAGCGCTTGAAATAGGCATTGATCCGAAAACGCTCAGTGAACTGCTCGGTCATTCGTCTGTTGGAATAACGCTTAATCTATACGGTCACTCATTGGATGAGCATAAAAAGAAGGAAATTGAACGGCTCGGCAGGATATATGGTTTACAGTCAGAATGAGCCGTCATAAATTTGGAATACAAGTATATACCGGTGAATATATATTTATTGTCTTAAACCAACTAATTTTAAGACTATTCTATTATACCTCAATAAAAGTAGATCAAACAGTGAAAATATTGTAATTGACGGTTAAAAGGGGACAAGCACAATGAAGAAACTGACAGTACTACTGCTTTCATTAATGCTGCTTGCGGGCTGCTCACAGGCAAGCATACTGAATACGGACACGGTACGAGCCACAGAAACAGTAATGACAGCAGAGCCAATAGCGGAGCACACGCAAGAGCCGGTGTATAAGCTGAACATATCGGATATTCCGGCTTATGCAGGACAGCCTTATGTTGAGCTTAACGGTAACGAGCCGTACTTTGATGCGAGAGATATAACAACAGAGCCATTTGAATATTATAGCCCGCTTGACAGCCTCGGTCGCTGCGGGACTGCATACACCAATGTATGTCAAGAGATAATGCCGACGGAGGAACGGGGCAAGATAGGCATGGTTAAGCCTACAGGATGGCATACTGCAAAGTATGATTTTGTCGATGGGCAATATCTATTGTCACCTTATCGGCTATCAATTATCAGCTGAAAATGCAAATGAAAGAAACCTTATAACCGGTACAAGATACTTGAACATACAAGGAATGCTGCCATTTGAGAATCTGACTGCTGACTATGTAAGGGAAACAAATAACCATGTTCTGTATAGGGTAACACCAATATTTGAAAAGGACTATCTTCTTGCCCTTGGAGTGCAAATGGAGGCATTATCTGTCGAGGACAATGGGGACGGCATAAAGTACAATGTGTTCTGCTACAATATTCAGCCGGGAGTTGTCATAGACTACTCAACAGGTGATAACCGGTCGGATGGCAGCATAACAGTAAAGGCAGCTCCGACGCAAGGAACAACAGCACATAATGAAACAGTGGCTACAACATATATTCTTAATACACATACAAAGAAATTTCATATACCATCATGCAGCAGCGTAAAGAAAATGAAGGATAAAAACAAGTGTGAGTTTACGGGCAGCAGGGAGGAAGCAATAGCGCAAGGATACTCGCCATGTCAAAGGTGCATTGGAAAGTAGAATATGCTGTAAAAACTTACATAATATCTTGTCTAAATATTCAGCAACAAAGACTTTGTAATACATGTTATGTTATTACAGTTGACAAAATTGACAGCAATATTGTGAATTATATGGATTGAACTTTACAGAGTTTTGTGATATTATTATAAAATAAGAATACGGAAAAGATTTTTATGACAATCAAAATTCATGTTTTTCATACTGACGAGGTATGTGTAGCACCGGATCTCCGGTTTGGCGGTGATCACAGTAATGTTTGTTTTCTGATGGCGGCTATGCAAGAAAGAGCTGGTAAGAAATGATAACATCGGGTATTGCGGCTGATAAACAAAAGCAAAAGCAGTCGCTTGCATGGATAAGAGAGCAAAGCCTTGATCCGGACTGCATAGAAAGTCTGGCAAATCATGACCCGGATATTGCTCCGCATATCATAGAACTGTGATTATCGATATATAAAGTAAAATACTTAATTAAGCTGTTATATATGCATGATATATTTTAATGGTAAGGAGCATAATCCAATGAACGATATTAAACACAAAATAGAAATAGACGAGTCGTTATATAATATATATCCTGATATACGTCTTGGGTGTATCAGTTTTGCGGCAGATGTTAAAAATTCTGATCCGACCTTTTGGACATATATGAATGACGAGGTTCTTCCTCAAGTCCGCGAAAGTATATCGGGAAAGGAATGGGGAGAAATATCGGGTGTTAAAGGCAGCAGAGCAGCATATAAAGCATTTGGCAGAAACCCCGGCAGATACAGGGTATCATCAGAAGCATTGCTGCGCAGAGTTAAACGCGGGGATGAGTTGTACCATATCAACTCTATCGTTGATGTCAATAACCTTATATCAGTAAAAAGCGGGTTGTCTGTAGGCTCGTATGATCTTAAAAACATACATGGCTCTGTTATATTCAGAAAAGCTAAAGCCGGTGAGGGATATACCGGGATCGGAAAAAGTTTTATAGACATGGAGAATATGCTTGTTCTCGCAGACGAGGATGGAATATTCGGATCTTCTATGTCCGATTCCACAAGAGCAATGGTCACAGAAAAAGCAAAAGATATTCTGACAGTCATATACTGCTTTGAAAATGACATTGATCTTGCTCTGCTTCTAAAACAGTCAAAGGACGCGTTTGAGCGGTTTGCCAATGTCAAAAATGCGGAATATTGGATCGTTTGATTCGGAGCAGATAATTATATTCCTACTCGTAGGCTCCGGTTGAAGATGAGAAGATACAAAAATATTGCAGGCGGCGCTTATTGCGCCGACTGCGGTGAATAATAAATCATATCAGAAAGGAAAGATGTAAAATGAGAAAAGATTTAGGAAAAATACCTGCGGTATTCCCGATGCCTGTACTCATGGTAGCGGCATATGACGGGGAAGGCACAGTTCAGGTTATGAACGCTGCATGGGGCATGATATGCGATATGGATAAGATCGCCCTGTTCATTGACGAAGATCACAAGACTACAAAAAGTATTCGTGAGACTAAAGCATTCACTGTAAGCATTGCGGACAAAGACCATATGGATGTCGCAGACTTTTTCGGTATCGCCACAGGCAATAAAATGACTGATAAGTTTGAGCGTACAGGCTATCATGCTGTGAAGGGCGCAAATGTAAATGCGCCTGTAATAGAGGAATTCCCGGTAGTGATGGAATGTGAACTGGCTGAGATCGCAGAGACCGATAATCTCCATGCCGTAGTCGGTACAATAGTAAATGTAAGTGCCGATGAAAAGGTGCTGTCGGAGAACGGTAAGGTTGATCCGTCAAAGCTCAACGCATTGATATTCGACCAGTTCCAGTCAGGTTATTATGTTGCCGGCGAAAAGGTCGGCAAGGCATGGAACGCAGGCAAGGATCTGATGAAAAAGTAAATACGCAAAAGGGCAGCTTCGATCCTGAGGCTGCCTTTTTTCGTAAGATCATACCATATTAAACAATGTCACTGCTTTATCGGGTTTATATGACATAGCGATTCGTGTCATTTCAAGTGGTGTTTCCTTCATATCGTGCGAAAACCATAAAAGCATATTGTTATATATGCCTCCGATATGATATGAAGCCTTGAATTGCTGTATAAGCGGTGCATGCAGTTCAATTTCATCAAAATGAAAATGCTTCATCAATATCTCTAATAATTGCAGCGATAGGCCAGCCTTGTGGATGGCAAGCAGCGCGTTTTTATGTGAATAAAAGGTATCAAACATGATACTCATATAATCCTTGTAAACTGCCCCCGATTTTTTTTTGAATTTATCAAGATATTCATTCATGATCGCATCAAGATAAAAACGGATAATGGCTTCTTTCGTTTCAAAATGTCTGTAGTAGGTCGAGCGGTTAACGCCCGCCTTTTCTGTTATTTCGCCTATGGTGATTGATGTATATGGCTTGTGCTGCATCAGCAGCACAAGAGCTTCGGCGATATATGCCATCATCATTTCGCTTGTTGTGTTTTTTCTTCTCATAAAGCGACAATTACCCTCCTTTTGTTGCAGTTAAGCCGTAGATGCTTGACATATGCAGCATTCAATAATATAATAAAAGCAACAAATGTTTCTATTATTATAAATTATATCAGAGTTAATGTCAAGGAGGAAATCATAATGACAGAAATAACGAAAAATCTTTATCAGTTTTCTATCTACATCCCACCGATAGATTTTACCATTCATCAGTATTTATACGCTTCAGAACCGTCAATACTTTTTGCGGCGGGAACTGTGCAGCAGGCAAAACAAATACTGCCCGAAATAAAGGAGATATTGGGCGACAGAGAATTAAAGTATATATTTGTGTCGCACATGGAATCGGACGAGGCAGGCGGCATCCCTGTATTTAAAAAGGAATATCCCGGATTAACGGTCATATGCGGAGATCTTGCTGCGCGTGAGCTTAGTGGCTACGGCTACGAAGGCAACATTATTGCTGAATGCGACGGAGAATTGATAGAGGATGGCGAGCTTAGGCTTCGGCTGTTTGATTATCCGGCAGAGGTGCATAACCAAAACGGTCTTCTGTGTTTAGAGGAGAACAGCGGGATATTCTATTCCGCAGATCTGATGCTGAGATACGGGAACGAAGTGGGAAATACGATAAGATCGGACTGGCATGATGAAGTCAATTCGATCACCGCAGAAAGAATTAAAGATGATAAGCAGCGCAAAGAGCTGCAGTGCTCTTTACATCAGATAGATCCGAGGTTTGTAGCAGTGGGGCATGGGTATTGTATTGAATGTGAATGCGATACATTTTAACTTTTTATAGGGCAGGGTGGGTGCAAAAATGGAAAATGTTTGTATTTTCTGATTGGTAAACCATGCTATCATTTTACATTGTCTTGAACTCTGTTCTGTATTTAAGCGGGGTGCTGTCAGTAAGTTTTTTAAAACGTCGGATGAACTGGCTCGTATCAAGAAATCCGCACACTGTACCGATCTCGGAAATGCTCATATCGGTCGTGCAAAGCAGCTTTTTCGCAATCGTTATACGGTAGGCTGTGAGAAAGCTATATGGTGTAAACCCGGTAGCGTTATGAAACAGCCGTATAAAATGATAACGCGAGATCGGTATGTCCTTCAAAATATCATCAAGAATTATTTGTTCTCCGTAATGCTCTGCGACATATTTTTTAACTGAACGTACAGCGGAGTCATGTTTTCCTTCAGCACTGCAGTGCGTGGTATTGCTGATGAGTAAGTGCATGATAGTATGTATGCGGATGGCGCGATCGGCATAGCTTGCCACGCCGGAACAGTCGATCATACCTATAAGCTCTCGGAGCAGTGTTTCAAAAGCTGAAGCATCGCGTATATTTACAGTAAAGGCTTTATCCGGATAAAGCATATCAAAAAGCGGCTTTACACCGCAGCCGTTAAAGGATATCCAGGAAAAATCCCAGCCATCGGGACAGTCGCAGTAATATTTATGCGGCTTGCTGCAATCTATAACAGCCGCATATCCGTCGGGTATGGAGATCCTTGTACTATCTGTAATTATCGTTCCGATACCGCGTGAGGTATAAAACAGCAGATAGCCGGTATTTCCGTTTCTGTCGATAGAATATTCAGCGGTAGTCATAAACACTCCCGCATTTTTGATATAAAACGGCATAGACATTTCCTGCGCGCCTGCTGTCGTTATCTCAAATACAGATCCCGGTTTAACTCCTGTTCCTATCGTTTCTGAACGCATATTTACCACCTCGCATATATAGTAACATACATTTTATCTGAATTCAAGTCTTTGATCGCAAAAATATTCTATTTTTTCGCAATTATGTTTAATGACATTTAGATGGATCTCATTTATAATATAATAAATCATTTATAAATAAAATACGCGAGGGATAGAAATGAATAACGAAAAAGAAATGTTTGATTTAATGAAAAAAAAGCTTTATACACCGGTGGTCGGAGATATACTTGATGGTATGGGTTATACACATCAGTTTCTCCCGCCGTACATACGTCCGATGAGGGATGATATGAAAATAGCGGGCAAGGCAATGACTGTGCTTATGATAGATGTGTTCGGACCGCAGAAGGTGCCGTTCGGCAGACTTTGCGAATGCCTGGATCAAATACGAGAGAATGAGATATATGTATGTACAGGCGGTACAAAGCGCTGCGCGTACTGGGGCGAGCTGTTAACGGCAACAGCTAAGTCGCGCGGCGGAGCAGGTGCTGTAATTGACGGCTATCACCGGGATACACCGCAGGTGCTTGAACAGAACTGGCCTGTATTCAGCGAGGGCGGATACGCGCAGGATTCAAGCGTGAGAACGCAGGTAGCAGACTACCGCTGCCGGATCGAAATAGGACAGGTAACGATAGATGACGGCGACTATATTTTCGGTGATGTTGACGGCGTTCTCGTCATTCCAAAGGATGTTGCAAGGACTGTGATCGCGGAAGCTCTTGACAAGGCAGACAAGGAAAAGAGCCTGCGAAAAGCCGTTGAGGGCGGTATGCCTGTAACTGAGGCATTTAAGATATTCGGGGTGCTTTGACCATGGGACAGAAAGCGTTTCAGATAAATGCAGCAGATAATGTCGCAACGGCATTATCAGAGGTAGCGCCGGGCGAGATCACGATCACAGGCGAAGGCTTAAAGGATAAAATAACTGCGGCAGAGGTAATACCGCAAGGTCATAAAATTGCTGTAAGGGACATAAAACAAGGCGAGCCGATAATAAAATACGGAGTACCGATAGGAACAGCAACGGCAGATATACACAATGGTGCATGGGTACATCTGCATTGTATGAGGAGCAATTACGATGAGCGCAGCAGCCATTTAGACATATATACCGGCGTGCCGCTGGATCAGGAATACTGAGGAGGCGCTGAAAGATGGATCTATCTCAATATAAATGGCAGGGATATGCCCGCACAGACGGACGAAAGGGCATCAGGAACAAGGTGCTTGTGGTATATACCGTTGAGTGCGCGGCATTTGTTGCGAAGGAGATCGCAAGGCAAGCAAATAACAAGGATGTGGATGTGATCGGCTTTTCGGGCTGCACCGATAACGCTTATGCGATACGGCTGCTCGTTAGTCTTATAAAGCATCCGAATGTCGGAGCTGTCCTGGCGGTGGGGCTTGGCTGTGAATATGTGCAGCCGCAAAGACTTGCCGATGCGGGAGCCGATGCCGGAAAGCCGAGCGATTGGCTGTATATACAAAACGAGGGCGGAACTGCAAAAGCAATAGAAAAAGGACTTGGCGTTGTTTTAAATATGCTGACGGAGCTTAAAAAGACACCGCGTGTGGAAATGGGCTTCTGTGATCTTGTTATCGGCGCAGAATGCGGCGGCAGTGATTACACCAGCGGTCTTGCGGGAAACACAGTTGTAGGTGCTTTTTACGACAAGCTTGTTGACACCGGCGGAACGGCGGTTTTTGAAGAGATAGTTGAGGCCGTCGGGCTTATAGATCTGCTGCAAAAACGCGCGGCAAACGATAAGGCAAGAGAAGAACTGACACAGACATATAACAAGGCTATGGATTACTGCAAAAGCGTCCGGCAGTATTCGATAAGTCCGGGTAATTTCGTGGGCGGTCTGTCGACTATAGAAGAAAAGAGTATGGGCGCTTTTATAAAGAGCGGCACCAAGCCGATAGACGGTGTTTTACAGGTAAGCGAAGCGCCGACAAGGAAAGGGCTGTGGCTTTTAGACAGCACTCCCGATCCGCATTGGATGCAGTTCGGGATCACAAATCCGAACGATAACGAGGGGCTTATGGATCTCATAGGCTGCGGCGCGCAGGTAGTGTTTCTTGTGACCGGCAGAGGAAATGTTGTAGGCAGCGCGGTCGCGCCGGTGATAAAGATAACCGGCAACCATGAGACATTTATGAATATGAACGACGATATGGACTTTGACGCAAGTGCTGTGCTTTACGGCTCAAAGCGGCTTGAGGAATGTGCAGATGAGCTTGCGGCATATGTCGCGGGGGTTTGCGGCGGCGGAGAAAGCAGAGCGGAAAGACTTGGACACAAGGAATATTTTATTCCATACAAATATCAGAATATTAAGAGATGCGGAGATGATTAATATGTTGGATCATAATAAAGCCTTTTCCCTTGATGGAAAAACAGCGATAGTAACAGGCGGTGCAACCGGACTTGGTCTTGCTATGACGAAGTGCCTTACCGCTGCGGGAGCAAGAGTAGTCGTGGCAAGCTCGTCACCGGCTGAAAGGTATGCGGAGGTCATAGCGGAGCTTGGCGATAGGGTATCGTACAGGCAGTTCAATGTTGCGGATACGGCAAACGCACAGGCGTTTGTTGACAGTGTTATAGGTGACTGGGGTCAGATGGATATCCTCATAAACAATGCGGGAATACACTGCAAAAAACCGATAGAGGAGATGACCGTAAAGGATTTCACGGATGTGCTTGATGTTCATCTTGTAGGAGCATTCGCGCTCTCAAAGGCGGTAATACCGCATATGAGGAGCAGAAAAACCGGCAGTATTATATTTATAGCGAGCATGACGAGCTATATCGGTCAGCCGTATGTAATAGGCTATTCGGCGGCAAAATCGGGAGTTTTGGGCATGATACGTAATCTTGCTGCGGAGACCGGTATGGATGGGATAAGGATAAACGGCATAGCACCGGGATGGATAGACACACCTATGCTGCATAAGGCGGTCGATAATGACCCTGAACGGCAGCAAAAGATACTCGGCAGAACTCCGATGAAGAAGTACGGCGAGCCGGAGGACATCGGCTGGGCGGCAGTATATCTATGCTCTGATGCGGCAAGGTTCGTAACGGGAACAGTAATACCTGTTGACGGCGGCGCCGTCACAGGATTTTAAGAAAGGCTTTAAAATGGAATACAAATTTGAGGACTATAAAAGATCGGAAATACTGCGCGGACATCTGAACATGGGCGGTGTTGACCCGTCAGGAGAGCGGATAGACGTAACGAGTCTTTATCTTGAGCGTGGGGGAAAGCCGTGGGTGCCGGTCATGGGGGAATACCATTTTGTGCGTGATAAGCGTGAGAATTGGCATAATGAGCTTGCAAAGCTAAAGGCAGGCGGAATAAATATTATATCCACTTATATCTTCTGGATATATCACGAAGAGATCGAAGGCAAATTTGACTTTACCGGTGACCGCGACCTGAGAGCGTTTGTTATTGAATGTAATGAGTTTGGACTTGATGTTCTGCTCCGCATAGGACCATATGCGCATGGCGAATGCCGTAACGGCGGCTTCCCGGACTGGCTGCTTGAAAAGCCGTTCGAGCTGCGGGATAACAATGAGGGCTATATGCACTATACAAAAATATTATATGAGAAAATATATAAACAGGTAAAGGGACTGCTGTATAAGGACGGCGGAAATATAATCGGCATCCAGCTCGAAAACGAAAATCCGTGCAACGCGCCGCATCTTGCAAGGCTTAAGGAGATCGCCGTTGAGGTCGGGTTTGAGGTGCCGCTCTATACCGTTACCGGATGGAACAATGAGCGCGGCGCGGAGATCCCGGTAAATGATGTGCTGCCGGTATTCGGAGGATATCCCGAAGCGCCGTGGGAGAAGCATACTGATAAGCTCCCTCCGCTCTGTCATTTCTTTTTCAGCGGAGAGAGAAATGAGCGCGTGTTTGATGATGAGCTGAATGTAAAGAGATTTACGGACGGATGGGTGATGCCTTATAAGCGTTATCCGTTCGCAACCTGTGAGATGGGCTGCGGCGTTGAGATAAACCACAACCGAAGACCTATAATATCGGCAATGGACGCATACGCTCTGTCGCTCATAAAGCTCGGTGACGGCAATAACCTTTTAGGCTATTATATGTACAAGGGCGGCACTAACAAGATAGGAAAGCTCACAACGCTTAACGAGTACGCTGACGGCAAGTGGGCAAAGGAATGTTTAACGCTGTCATATGATTTTCAGGCACCGATCTCGGAATACGGCGAGATAAGACCGCAGTATGGTATGCTGAATAAGCTGCATTTGTTTGTACAGGATTTCGGAGACACATTGGCTCTTATGGAGTATGTCGGAGCGGAGAAAAAGGCGGAGAGATATGACACGACCTCACTTCGTTACTGCATGAGGACGGACGGAAGGAGCGGATATGTTTTCATAAGCCATTATCAGCGGCTTACGGAGCTTTCGGATGTTGAAAATGCCGTAATAGATACGGGCACAGTAAGGTTTCCGAAAATGGATATAAAGGGAGATATAGCGTTCTTTCTGCCGTTCAATATGCGCATTGGAGATGATCTCCTTGAATATTCAACGACGCAGCCGATATGCAGGCATGGGGACATATATTTCTTTGCTGAGATAGAGGGAATAAAGCCGGAGTATAAATTTAAAGATGGAATAAGCCGCGGGCGATATATCGAAAGGGACGGTATAAAGATCGTCACGCTGTCGCCGGAGCAGGCAGATCATATACGCCGTATAGACGGTGAAATATATATCGGCATAGGCTGTAATTTATATAAGCCGGAGGAAAGTATAGAAGCAGTCGAGGACGGCAGCTACAGCTATCTTAAATGGAACGGAAATGACTTTGACAGATATGATATAGATATACCGTTTGAGAATGCGGAGCTATGTATAGAGGCGGCGGAGCAGCCGTTTAAACCGAAATATCCGCGAGAGCTTGAGATAGGCGGTAAACGCGATCTGATGTGGAAAAAGCTTCGGGTAAGCTCGGACAAAGGCTTTATAGAAATAACCGATAAATGCGATACGGCGCAGATATACGCCGATGGCGAGATGATCGCGGATGAATTCTATTACGGTGTGCCGTGGCGCATCCCGGCGAGACTGCTTTACGGGAAAGAATGTTATCTTGTAATGTCAGAGATGAAGGATGATTTGTACAGAGAGTTTTAAGGAGACCAACTATGAACAAGCTATCAGAAAATTTTGAGCTGAGATATATAAGCAGTGACCCGTCAGCGAACGGCGAGACGGACTTTAAGGGCGAGACTTCTACACTGTCAACAGAGGACAGGATAAGCTTTCTTAATGAATACGCCCGCAGGATGAAAGATTTTTATGAGGATGTATCACTTGATAAGGAGATAGTGACGCTTGACGCGGCAAGGTCAAGGCTTGCAAAAATAAAGCCGCAGCCGCAGCCGGAGATAAGAAAAAGAATACATCTGAAGGAGTGGAAATGGATCGGCTTTAGTGAGAATAAAAAGCCGCACAAGACAGTAAAGCAAGACTTCCGATGCTTTATAGAATGGGAGCTTTCACATACGGTAAAGGGCTCGGAGCTGCGCTTTGGCAAAGCTGCCTTAATGGGCTTTGACACTGACGGCAGCGCGTACTATATTTCCGACGGTAAAGAATACAAGCTTGTCACTGCCAACGACATAAAAAAGATCAGATTTGAGCTTGATTTTGTTTATCGTAAATGGAATATCTATATAAATGACATGCTTGCGGCGGATTTCGTCTCGTTCTCTGACACGACCGTAAATGAGGCGGAAGAGTTTACCGATAAGGGCAGTAACATAATCCATATATGGGGCGTTGGATATCATAGGACGACAGAGGACGCGTTTGAGCCGTTTTCGATAAATACCTTTATTGACAAGGACTTTGTAAAAGAGCCTGCACGCGATATAAGCGGATGGAATACATTGAATTTCTGTGACGGCGAATGGAACATAGCAGACTTACCTATAACGCACGGCGGCGAACGATACGAAGGCGAGGACTTATATTTAAGGAATGAGTTTGAGATAGACGGGATACCTCCGTATGCCGAGCTGTATCTTGAAAGCCTCACACCGGGCGGCGAGGTGTATATAAACGGGCGGCTTGCGGCGTTTATTGAGGACGAGTGCTGTCATAAGATAGATATTTTAAAGTATCTCAGAGATGGCAAGAACCTTATTGCTGTCCGCGTATATGCCGATAAGGTAACTGATGATACAAAGATGACGCATACTCCGACAGACCACAGCACAGGCTGGTTTGCAGGCAGGATGCATATTGATCTGCTACCGCCTATCTATATAGATGATGTGTTCTCGTACACTAAGAATATAGGCAAAGCGTCCGCAGAGCAGGTTGTCGAGGTGTCGGTCAAAACAAAGCGCGGACTTACATCAAAGCTCGTTGAGCCGTACACTGTGTCGGCGCGCATTATGCCGTGGTATCCTGAGGATGGCAAGGTAGCTGCAGAGGCTAAGTGGCAGACGAGAACCGCGCCAAATCTTACCGAAGCAACAAGCGGTATATTAAAGATAAATGCTCCGTTGCTTTGGACAGCCGAAGCTCCGAACCTCTACAAGATAGTCGTCGAGATCAGAAACACCGTGGGCGAGGTAAAGGATGACTATGTAATAACAACAGGAATAAGAACGGTAAGTCAGGACGGAGGAATATTCAGGATAAACGGCAAGCCCGAGATGCTGCGCGCACCGCTGCTGTTCGGTGAAAGACCGCCGCTCGATAAGATAGCCGCATGGCAGAAGTGTCCTCCGGCGGAGTTCTATGTTCAGGAGATTCTCATGCTAAAGGGCATGAACGGAAACGGGTTCAGAATGAGCGTGCATGATAAGCGTATGGGCGGAATGAATGATGCGCGGCTGTGCGAGATATGCGACCAGATGGGCGTTATGCTGATATGGCAGACCACAACATGGCTCAGAATAACATCGGCTACAAATATAAACTATAACGAGCTTGAAGCCTGCATAAAGCAGGTGCGCAACGCGCCTTCGATAGTGATATGGCAGCCATTGAACCACCCGTCATGGAAGGACTGGGATATAACCATGAAGGTCTATCGTATGCTCTATGAGTCTGTGACAAAGCTTGACAGGACGCGCCTGATATCTCCGGCGGCGGATGTTCGCCGTATGCGGGCGCGCTATGATGACGGCTTGACCGACTTTTGGGGCAACCCCTGTGATGAGTGTGATCCGATTTGGACAGCACCGCTTTTCTGCCGCGGCAATATGGACTATATCCTCGGCTACGGAAACACATGGTCTGCGCTTCGTGAGTGGCCGGATGTAAAGGAGGAGCATCTTCCGAACTGGGCTGAATCGACCGGGTATGTCCGTAGCTATCTTGACAGCAAGGAACGCGCATACTTTAACTTTGAGCATGATGAGATCATCGGTCAGCCGAACTGGGATCTATACAAGGGCAAGCCAATGTATAAGATAAAGAGCTATGAAGTTGATTATGACGAAGGCTCGATCGGCAGAGAGCTTGATTTTGGCGAATGGCTCGAGTCACAGGCATGGCAGGCGCTTGGCGCGTATGAGACTATCAAAAAATGCCGTATGCTTGATTATGACGGCTTATGCTGGTGCAATCTGCGCGGCGGTCAGAACACAGTGACATATATGAAGAATATAGTCGATTTTTACGGTCAGGCAAAGCTCGGCTACTATGCGCACCGGATGGCGTTTCAGGATGTTATCGCGTGCTCCGGCAATGCTGATATGGTTTACGGTCCCGAAGATACTGTTCCGGTCATCGTTATGAATATCGGAGATGCGAAAACAGTTAATGTCAGTGTTCAGGTTATATCGCAGAATAATGATATTGTTTTTGAAACGGTTATCAGCGATGTAGAGCTTGCAGAGGGAAGGACTGTTACAAAAGCTGCGGATATAAAGCTTCCAAATACGGCGGATGGCTTGTATATGATAAGATATACGCTTCTCGGGTGAAAGAACCTGTATTAATTAAACGCAAAGCAATAATTTCATATTATGTAGCAATGATATATGGTGACAAACAGAATAAAATACATTATAATATATATAACCTATAATATTATAAAGGGCGTGAGTGCATGAAAAAAGCTTTAGCGCCGGTACTGTGTGCGGCGATGCTTACAACATCAGTCGGGATCGTGAGCGCTGATAATACAACCGTTAGCCCGCGTCAGGTCGAGTATCTTGGGCGCGGCGGCTACGGTATAGCGGTGGATGATGGTGTGTATCTCAGTTGGCGGCTGCTTGGCACTGAGCCGATGGAGCAGACCTTTGATATATACCGTAATGATGAAATGATAGTCTCGGATATCGACGCGACAAATTATACTGATGAGTCGGGAACGGCGGGTGATGTGTATAAGGTCACACCGCATAATGGCGATTCGGCTGAAAACGATGTCTTCATAGCATCCGCAAGAGACTATAAGGATGTTATACTTGATAAGCCCGAGGACGGTGACGGGTATACATATGAGTTCAATGATGCCGCTATAGGTGATGTTGATAATGACGGTGAATATGAGTTCATAATAAAATGGGATCCGACCAACAGAAAGGACAACTCTGTAGCAGGGTATACCGGGAATGTGCTCATAGATTGCTATAAGCAGAACGGAACAAAGCTATGGAGAATAGACCTCGGCAAAAACATACGCGCCGGTTCGCACTATACACAGATGATCGTATACGATTTTGACGGTGACGGAAAGGCGGAAATGGCTCTGCGCACAGCTCCCGGCTCTAAGGACGGAAACGGTGACTATGTGAGCGTGGCAGGCGCGGCGATAGACGGCGAAGAGCTTACATGGGCTGATGCCGCAACGGGTGAGGTGTTTACCGATGAGGATGATCTGCGCTCGTCTACCGGCGGTATAATCGGAAAGATCCTGAAGGGGCCGGATTGGCTTACAATGTTTAACGGCGAGACAGGCGCGGCTATGCAGACAGTTAATTACTATCCGCAAAGAGGTAACACCGCGTCATGGGGTGACGCGTACGCGAATCGCTCCGAGCGATTTAATGAGGGTGTAGCGTACCTTGACGGTGTTCACCCGAGCCTAATAACCGCTCGCGGATATTATAAGCGGGCGGCAATGGCTGCATATGACTGGGACGGCGAGAGTTTTTCTATACGTTGGACAAGAGACGATACCGCTAAGGATAAAAACCTTTACGGTAACGGAAACCATCAGGTATCGATATGCGATGCCGATAATGACGGTAGAGATGAGATAGTATTCGGATCAACTGTGGTTGATGATGACGGAAGTATATTGAATTCTACAGATCACGGTCACGGTGACGCGCTCCACGCATCTGACTTTGATAATGACGGCGAGCAGGAGATATTCTCAGTACATGAGGACCCTGCAGGCTACAAGCAGCACGGTGCTGAGGTAAGAAAAGCTAAGAATGCGGAAATAATCGCAGGTATAGGCGCAAGCGGTGATGTCGGAAGAGGTCTTATGGGCAACTTTGATGACAGTATAAACGATACAAGCGAGTTCTTCTCATCTGCGGATAACGGTTTGTATGATTTTAACGGTAACAAGATAGGCTCTGCGCCTGCAAATATAAATCCGAGCTTTCTTATATGGTGGGACGGTGATCTTGAGCGTGAGATACTGAGCCGCACAACGATACTTAAATATGACGCGGCAAAGGGCGAAAAGAAAAACCTCGAAGGCTTTTCGGCGGTGCATTTCGGTGATAAGGATGCACCCGCGTTGTCTGTTGATCTTTTGGGTGACTGGCGTGAGGAGATATGCTATCCGACCGAGGATAACGGAACGCTCAGAATATTTATGACGACCTATCCAACGGAATATAAGATACCCACTCTTTTGCACGATACTCAGTACAGAGAAGCGATTGCATGGCAGAATGTCGGATATAATCAGCCGCCGCATCCAAAGTTTTATGTCGGTAAGGCGGCGCTTGCGGATAACGGAAAGTATTTAGCGCCCGCTGCCGGCTTTGATACTGTAAGCATGGTCGGACCTGAGCCTGCGTTCGTATATCCCACACAGGCGGAGGGATCGGAAGGAACGTTTACCGTAACTGTAAGAGCTGTGGGCGATGTGTCAGGAGTAATAAGCTCACAGGAGGTAGAAGGCGGTTCTGAGTACAGCTACGGTTATCCGCGTTATATACTGAGAGACGGCTTTGTATATGAGACATCCCCAAACACTACCGGCGCGCACTTCGGCGCGACGATAGCAAACGTTACTAAAGATACAACTGTAAAAGTAACATATACAAAGAAGTACAGTGGTGTAGTATATCTTGAGGATATAGATAAGGAGGTCGGCAGCAAGGGCGCGGGTACGCGCGCATCGAACTGTCTGGCGCAGGATAATTCGTCTTATACCTCGGATTATATACTGAAGCCGGGAATTACATATACGATAGTAGTAGGATATCATAATTCCTACAGAGGCAGCAGCTTTACCGCAGACGGTAAAACACTTTTCACAGTCACCAAGGACGGGGAAGGTGCTCCGGCAGGCACATGGGGGACATATACGATAAAAGATGTTACAGTTGAGAACGAGTCGCCGCTCACTACTGTTGCAGGGCCGAACAAGACATATGATCCGCTTGATACGATCGTGATAATAAACGAGACGGCTCAGGCAAAAGAAGCTGAGTCATATGATATGACAGCTCTTGAAGGGACCGTACTGTCTGTGACCGGCGCGGCTTCTGCATCGGCTGATGCCGTAACGATAAACGGCGTACAAAATGACGACGGCAACAAGAAGCCGTCGGGATATGTAGCATTTACCGCTCCGGCAGACGGAACACTTTCGCTTAAGTTTGAATCCTCCGGAACGAGGACTGACGGAAACCTTCCGAGATTGTACTGCTGCATGAATGAGGGGGATATGACAAAAAACAATTCCTCAAAATTCTTCCAGGCAACAGGCGCGAATGAGCCGCTTGATGTCGAGCTGAGCGTAGCTGAGGGGACGACCTACTATCTGTTCGGGTATTTGTATAGATATACGAGCGACTTCTACTATACAATAAAGGATGTTTCATTTAAGCCGGCCTTCTTGAGTTATCCGATTACATTCAAGGATTATGATGGTACCGTGCTCATAACAAAGGATGTCGCGGCGGGCGTTATACCCGATTACGACGGCATACCGCAAAGAGACGCGGACGATATTTACGAATATGAGTTTGCATCATGGTCTCCGGAGCTTGCTGAGGTCACAGGAGCGGCGGAGTATACTGCAAATTATACTCAGAGAAACAGAGCTTATAATATAGAGGCTTTAGGCAGCTATAAAGATATTGTCACGGTAAAACGATTTACAGAGAGCAGCGGAGATGCTTATCTTATAATTACCGCTGAAAATAATATAGGTGAGCTTGTTTTCTACAGTGCTGTTTATGATGTTGACGGCAGACTTGTAACTGTTGGCAGTAAAAAATATAATGTGAATGCCGGTGAAACAAGGATAGATCTTATAAAGCCCGAGATCGGCGAAGGAGAGGTATATAAGCTTATGCTTTGGGATCATGATAATTTCCCTGTAATTGAGGCTGTACAATGAGAAAAAGGCAAGAACCGCGAAGCTGCATGTTTCGCAGTTCTTGCTTTTTTAATTTTAGGAAAAATGTATTTTGATAAGAAAATATTGTGAATACAACAAAACGCATAAAAGGAGATTCCGGCTTTACAGTATCCCTTGTTTTAAGCATAGTTGTTATTTAAAAATCAAATCAATTATTTGGTTTTTCAATTTGATAATCACTTGATGGTAGTATATAATATAAGCATCCTGTAAAGGGAACAAATGTAGAGGCAAGCAAAAAAAGATCATGGAATGAAATTGATATTGGAGAAGCTTCAAGACTAACTGCTGAAACTGAACAGAGCTTTCAAAAACTGTTTCGTTCATTAACTAATATGACTGTAAAAGAATATATTCGTAAAAGACGATTGTCACTTGCAGTAAATATCCGGCTGTCAAACAAGTGATTTACCGTTATATCAGGGACATGCTTTACAGCGTTTGCCATTAAAAAAACAATGTCCTGGTCTCCTTTCAGGAATGAATCAATGCTGCTGCTCCAATCAAAATAAGGCGAAACGGACACATCAGGTCTTTCGGCGGATAAACGCACTATCGCATCCGGCAAAAAATATACAGATGAACGAATGGGTAATGCTAAAGAAAGAGAATTATTCTGATATATTAGAAGAAGGTGCAAAAGTTATAAAGCAATGGAACAACTAACGAATATGGCTTGTTAGCGAATAAACAGGCTATCATTCAGAGAAGAGCGCAAATGTAAATGCGCCGATAATAGAGGAGTTTCCGATAACTATGGAGTGTGAGCTTGCCGAGATCGTAGAGACAGATGATATTCATGCCGTAGTAGGGACAATAGTAAATGTGAGTGCCGATGAAAAGGTACTTTCGGATAACGGCAAGGTTGATCCGGCAAAGCTCAACGCGTTGATATTTGATCAGTTTAGGTCAGGGTATTATGTTGTCGGAGAAAAGGTAGGCAAGGCTTGGAATGCAGGCAAGGATCTCATGAAGAAGTAATACGGATGCCCTTCTGTTTTTTAACAAATTATTAATGAGCGATATAGTGGCAAAGGGCTGGGTGCCCAACGACAGCTATCCGTATCCGTTGCCGAGCGATGTTACGTATGAATATCCGACTGTCGTTAAGTCTATTGACCTTTCAGACAGTGCCGTAAATTCCATAAAGATAATGGTTCAGGGCAATATGGCGAAATACGCGATAGGCGCGGTGGATATACTTGACGAAGACGGAAATGTAATTAAAACCGTATACAGCACAGCAACGGATATAAACCCGCTTATAGACCATATCGACAACACCGCTTGCAAGTACGGCGATGTGTATACAATGTATTTTGACGCAAGCGAGACGGCTATACCGGATGGCGGCAGCGTAAGAGCATATACGGCGGCGGTTGAGACAGGCGAGGCGCCGACGGAGGAGAAGTACGCCTCATACTACTATTACTATGAGCCTGACAGAGTGCTGCTTTCTGAGGACTTTCGGGACGGCATAAGCGGCTGGAATCAGGGCGGCAGCTCAGCTGTGAAGGAGACCTCGGCAACTGAAAAGGACGGAAAAAACGCAATAAAGTTAATGACCAACGGCTCAGGCACCTATAATGTATACAAGCGCTTTAACGGAAATTCGGAGGCTGCAAACGGCATCGTAAGACTGCATTTTATGATAAACTACGCTTATGGTAATTTCACAGTCAAGCTTACGCCCGCAACGGCAACAGGCTCATATGTGTCGGGCGCAAAGACGATAAATATTATTGACGGCTCGGTGCAGTTTGAGGACGGTACGGAGATAGGCAGGCTCAAGACAAATAAATGGACAGATATAGGGCTTGATATAGACTTTGTAAACGGCGCAGAGACCGCGTCCGTAGCTGGCGGAACATCGGTAAGCACAGATATAGCCGCGCTCAGATCGGAAATTGCGGACGATGTTTCAGCCTATGCGCCTATACGCGGCTTTGCGATAGCTTATATGCCAACCGGCTCGACCATACCCTCATATTCGTTTGAAGCGTATCTTTCGGACGTAAAGGTAGAAGCGATAGAGAGCGGCTTGCCGACATATACCATAACCGCGGCTGCGGCAGAGGGCTGCGAGGATATGGGTACGGTAAGCGGCAGCGGAGAGTATCGGGTGAACTCCGCGGCGGAGATAAGGGCAAAGGCAAAGGACGGCTACGAATTTGCAGGCTGGTATGACGGCGCGGGAGAGCTTATCTCAAAAAGCTCTACATACAGCGTAAGGGTGCGCGGCGACAAGACGCTTTACGCGAAATTTGCCGCAGAGGAAAACGACCCGAATATTATCAAGTGGAGCTTCTCGGCATTCGATGGCAGCGCGGCGGTATCGGGCAACGCAGACACCGCATATAACGGGCTTACCATACACACCAATAACGGCGACAGCATAACCGTCAACGGACTGTACTGGTCAGCACCGAGCGGAACAAAGTCTGATAGCTCTACAGTTGTATCGAACAACCGCTATATCGAATTTGTACCGGAAAGGAGCGGTACTATCAGCATAACCTACAGCGGCTCTAAGATAGGCAGCAGCTGGCCGAGAATGTACATCTCATGCGGTGACAGCACAGCTTGTATGACAAAAGATGCCAACAGCAGCCAGCTTGCGCCGAGTGTGAACTATGACAACAAGGCGGGCGCGGATAAGGAAGCGACCATGACAGCGCAGCTCACAGCAGGGATGCACTATTATATCTGGGCATATTACTACGGTCAGAGCGGCGCACACTTTAACATTTCCGGCATGAGCTATGATATGAATAATACAAATCAATAATAAAAAAGAAAAGCACATATCACCCACAGATCATGATCAAGGGGATTCCCACTCTTGAAATTTCGTTTAATGGTGTCCCCCATTGAGAGTTCCGTTTAATTGTATCAAAAAGTGCGTGCAGACACATAATCGTCGGTCAACTTTGATACAAAGTGACCGACGATTTTTTTGTGCTTATTTTCGCATAGGTAAGCCATTTGTTGTGGTTCGGGTTTATAAATTGCCACAGGATTTTCTCTTTTTTTTACCTTTGTTTACGGCTTATCGGTCGGCAGCTTGCACAGTAATCGTTTTTCTACTGAGCTAATCGTTTTTTTACCGCAGTAAAAGTTTTTTTACTACAACAATTCGTTTTTTTACTGAAATTTTACAAGGCATCAAGCCATTTCACAACAAAAGTTGACCCTAATTTTGACCCCTAATAAATTAATTTCTTAAAGCGTCAAGCCGTCCTATATCGGAAAATGTCATACGGAGAGTAGAGAAAGAGGTTTGCAGACGGTAAGTACACAAGACTATTCGTAAGTTCTGACCGAACAGGGAGTTTATAATCCAATACGAGTTTCTGCAGAAAATGGTTAAGGGCACCTCTAAAAACCTATGCTGTGCGAGAGTATGATAGATTTGCATTGGATTTTTATGCAAAAAATGAAGGAATACTCGCGTATTTCAAGGCTTTTTGTATGAAAATACAGTGTGAAGCTGTTATGCTATCGTGCTGTAGAGATTTTTAGAGGTGCCCTTAAGATAGACACGGAAAAGGAAAATACTAATACTATCGCGTAGCCGGAGCTAAAAAATAGTGCAATCGGTATATTGAAAATTGGTGTAAAAAGTGCTATAATGGGATGCAAAAAGGGAACTTAGAGGTGTAGAGCGATGGATTATCATGTTTCAAAATCCGGCAATGACAGAAATGAAGGAACGGCGAAGGCGCCGTTTTTAACGATTTCGCGGGCAGCAGCATTTGCCGAAGCCGGAGATACTGTAACTGTACATGAGGGTGAATACCGCGAATGTGTAAACCCGGCAAACGGAGGCATTGCCGACTGCAAAAGAATCACATACAAGGCTGCAGACGGTGAAAGAGTCATAATAAAAGGCTCCGAAATAATAACGGATTGGGAAGGTGCGGATGGAATCTGGAAAGCCACTATTCCAAGCTCCTTTTTCGGAGAGCATAACCCTTATACAGAGATAATAGACGGAGACTGGTTCATGGAGCCGCTGGATCATCCGCCGCATACAGGGCAGGTTTATATTGACGGCAATGCGCTTGCGGAGACCGACAGTGTTGAAAATGTAAAAAACAATGCGCTAACATGGTATGCGGAGGAGAAGGATGGCAATACCGTAATTTATGCCAACTTTGCCGGAAATGATCCAAAAAATGGGACAGTTGAAATAAATGTCCGCAGATCGTGCTTTTGCCCCGAAAAAACCGGAGTGAACTACATAACGGTATCCGGCTTTGAAATGGCTCATGCAGCGACTCAGTGGGCACCTCCGACGGCAGAGCAGACGGGTATGCTGTCGGTGAACTGGAGCAAGGGCTGGATAATTGAAAACAATATACTGCATGATTCGCGATGCAGCGCAATATGCGTAGGCAAGGAGCGCACCACCGGACATAATGAGCATATCCGCTACCGTAGAAAGCCCGGCTGCCAGACTCAGCTTGAAACGGTGTTTGCCGCATGGCATATAGGCTGGGACAGGGAGCATATAGGATCACATATAATCAGGAACAACACGATATATGACTGCGGTCAGACTGCGATCGTGGGTCATATGTGCGGAGCGTTCAGCGAGATATACGGCAATCATATATATAATATTGCGAACAAGCGTGAATTTTACGGTTTTGAAATTGCGGGCATAAAGCTCCATGCCGCTATCGATACTTATATCCACCATAACAATATCCACGACTGTCTTTTGGGAACATGGCTTGACTGGGAGGCGCAGGGAGTCAGACTTAGCGGCAATGTTTACTGGAACAATGAAACGGATGTATGGGTAGAGGTAACGCACGGACCGCATATCTTTGACAATAATATATTCGGATCGAAAAAGAATCTCATAAACGCAGCGCAGGGCGGCGCGTTTATCCACAATCTGTTCTGCGGCGCAAGCAGCAGATATGATGTGCGCAATCGGCCGACACCGTACCATATTCCTCACTCTACCGAGATAATGGGCTGCACAGTCGTATTCGGCGGTGATGACAGATATTTCAATAATATGTTCGTAGGCGTTAAGGAAACAGACGGCTGGAGCTGCGGTACGAAAAAGTATAACGGATATACGGTTTCGATGGATGAATTTATAAGGAAGGCATCTGAGAAGGGCCGGGGAGATATAGAGAACTATGAGAATGTTCCTCAGCCTGTGTATATAAACAATAATTTCTATTTATCCGGCGCTGAGCCGTTTGACGGAGAGGAAATCTGTATTAGATCAGATATGGAGGCGAAGGTCAGGATAACGGAGGAGACAGACAGGATAGTCCTTGAAATAGATATCCCCGAAGGATTTGACAGACTCGATACTCATATAATAAGGTCGCACAGTCTGGAATTTCCGAGAATGACTGGTGCGCCGTATGAGGCAGCCGATGGCGCGGAGATAATCTTTGATACAGACTGCCTTGGAGCGGTCAGATGTGACAGACCTCTGCCGGGAGCATTGGAGAAGCTCACGGCAGGTCATAATAGGATCATTATCGGCACAATTTGATAAGATACGAGATATAATTTACGGGAGTTGGTCACATGAAGCGAACAGCCTTTTCGCCGCATGAAGGCATATATATACAGCATCTAAAAACACATCACAAGAACGATATGCCTGTACAGCATTATCATGACGCTTATGAAATATATCTGCAGCTTGACGGTGTAAGATACTTTTTTTACGATAATATGTGCTATACCTTGAAACGGGGCGATATGATCTTATTAAAGCCGTTTGATATTCATTACGCAGAGAGCCGCGAGGTGGATTACTATGAAAGATATGTTATCAATTTCCAATCGGATGCCTTAAAACCGCTTTTGACCGATAGTGAAATATATCTGCTTCTTGAGGAGAAATGGCATTCGTGCATCGTTCATTTAAACGAAGATGATACAATGGAAATGTTCGGATACTTTGAGCGGGCTAAAAAGCATTCCGGACAGAACATGTTTCCGGAAGCCAAGCTGCTGACAGCGGCGGCTTTTGAGCTGATATCACGAGCCTTGAAATATACCGGATCGGTGTCGGCCATAGTCGGGGAAAAGGTTCCTCCGCAGATCATCGCGGCATTGCGTTATATAAACAATAATTATAAAGAGGGAATTTCTCTTGACGATGTATCGGAGGCGGCGAATACGAGTAAATATTATCTGAGCAGACTTTTCCGCGAAACTACCGGTGCTACGGTGTTTGAATATATCGAAAATCTTCGTCTTACAAGAGTTCATGATCTGCTTATAAACTCCAAAATGACGCTTGATGAAATTGCGGCACAGACAGGCTTTCTTTCTTCTGTCAATCTTTCAAGAGTATTCAAAAAGAATTATGGATTATCGCCGAGAGCATTCAGAAAAGACAATCAATGATTAGAATACTATTTTTGCGGGCATTGCCAAAACGCCGCGGCACATTCTGTGTCGCGGCGTTTTGGCAATATTTGTTCGAAAAAAAGCTGTTTTAGGCAATATAAGTATGGAGAAGCGATTATTTTTGTTGTATAATAAAAGCACAATAAAAAATTGATGCTTAGGAGATGTTGATATGAATAGTAAAAATATTTTTGAAGTGACAGGATCAAAGGAAGATAAAAGAGCGATACAGGAAACGATTGATAGATGTGCTGAATGCGGAGGCGGAACAGTTGTTGTTCCTGAGGGCAGATGGCTTTCGGGCAAGATACATCTTAAAAGCAATGTATGTCTGCACATAACAGATAATGCAGTGATTTCCTTTTCGGATGATCCGGAGGATTATCTGCCCGTTGTATTCACGCGGTGGGAGGGTACGGAGTGCTACAATTACTCGCCGCTCATATACGCGAAGGATTGTGAGAATATTGCCATCACCGGCGGAGGAACGCTTCTCGGCAACGGAGGGAGCTGGTGGCATTGGAAGAAGCTGCAGCAAAAGGCGGCGTTAGAGCTGCTGAATATGGCGGCGGACGGTGTTCCGGTGTCAGAGCGTGTTTTCGGTACAGAGGAGGCGGCGCTCCGCCCGCAGTTTATTCAGCCGATAAACTGCAAAAATGTGCTTCTTGAAGGCTTTACAGTAATTGACGGACCGCAGTGGACGATCCATCCGGTATACTGCGAGAATGTAACTATCAGGAATGTCAATGTTTCAACGCACGGTCATAACACAGACGGATTAAATCCCGATTCATGCAAAAATGTTCTGATCGAGGGCAGCACGTTCGAAACGGGTGATGACTGCATAGCCATAAATTCGGGACTCAATGAGGACGGCTGGAGAGTGGACCGCCCTTGCGAGAATGTTGAGATAAGAAACTGCACAATGAACGGTGGACACGGCGCGATAGTGATAGGCAGCGCGATCTCGGGCGGCGTAAAAAACATTTATGCCCACGACTGCAGGGTAAACGGAACTATGCAGGGGGTACGCCTGAAATCCATGCGCGGACGCGGCGGCTATGTTGACGGAGCGAAATTCGAGAATGTGGAGATAAACAATGTGTCGGATCAGGCGATACAGATAAATATGTTTTACGAGTTCAGCACTGTTATGCCGAGGACCGATGCGCCGAGCGAGTTCAGTAATATAGAGATAAGTAATGTCAAAGGCCACGGCGCAAAAACCGGCATCCAGATAAAGGGTCTGCCGGAAAGACCGCTCAAAAATATTACATTGGAGAATATAGAGCTTACTGCAGATGAAGCGCTTGTCTGCTCTGACGCGGAAAATATAAATATTACAAATACAAGAGTAAGGAAAGGTGATGCACAATGACACGATTATTTGAGACCCATTATATAAGACAAACTCAGGAGCTTGGCGGAATGTGGGATTTCCGCATGGAGGGCTATAGCAAGGATTACCGTCTCCCGGTCCCATCGGTATGGGAGCAGCATCCGGACTTTTTATCGCACAGAGGACACGGCACATATTCAAAAAAAATATATGTTAAAAAGACGGGTAATATCCGTCTTGAATTCAAAGGAGTGAGCCATACCGCTGACGTGTATTTTGACGGCGAAAGGATCGCGCACCACTACAACGCCTTCACTCCGTTTTCGGCTGTTGTAAGGAATGTGACAAAGGGAGGGCATGAGATAAAGGTCGAGGTCAACAACACTTTCGGCGAACACAGCGCGCTCCATACCCCGAATGACTACTACACCTACGGAGGGATAACTCGTCCGGTCGTTCTTGAAAGCATAAGTGACGCATGGATAAAAAATGTCCGCTTTACGCCGTATATGAAGGACGGAAAATGGAACGCAAAGATCGAGGTTCTGATTGCGAATGAGTCAGATGCGCCGCAGAGTGTAAACATAAGCTCAACGCTGGCGGGCAAGGAAATGTCAAGCGATGTAAGCATAGGCGCAGACGATGAGGCGCTTGTTGTATTTGATGAGGAATTTGACGGCATTATTACATGGTCGCGTGAGGAGCCGAAGCTGTATCTTCTTAACACCGTTTTATCAGTGAACGGTAAGGATATTGATGACCTGATAGAGCGTGTCGGATTCAGAATAGTGGAGGTGAGGGACACTAAAATTTATCTTAACGGCGAGCCGATGTATATGAAGGGCTTCAACCGTCATGAGGATTATGCGGTGGACGGCTGCGCGGTGACGATGCAGCACATGGTACAGGATATGGATCTGATGCAGGATATGAACGCAAACGCGGTAACTCAATATATTGCTGAATAATAAAGAGAAAGATTAATCTTTATAAAATATTTTTGTTAAATCTATTGACAATACATAGGATTTGTTGTAGAATGTACTCAAATGTTTCGACAAATAGTGCTATCAACTGGCATCTGTCGAATTGTGGCTTGATTTTGATTTAAGATGATTATAGAAGTAGAGCATCTGACTGTTAATCAGAGGGTCACTGGTTCGAGCCCAGTTGGGAGCGCCATACTCACCGCGCGGTCACTCGCGCGGTGTTTGTGTACATAGGAAGAATCCCAAAATGGCACACATCAGGTTCGAGCCTGAGCGCCGACCGGATCCGGCTGGATTAGGGGTGTCAAAAGGTCGATTTTCATAAGATTGTTGTCATTTTTTATTGTTGCACATCTATTTTAACATAACAACTTTTATTACACATTCTGTTGTTTCAAGCAGCGGTGAGGCTGCTTTTATTTTGATCTCTCCCGGCTCATCCGCCTTTACAAGAAGCTGGCACATTCCGTTAAAAGCACGCCGTACCGGCGCCTTCTCGCTCGAATGATCACCGGGATTTCCGTTACCGGTACCCATAAATGCTCCGCCCGTGATCTCAAATGTAAGCTCATTATCGGCAACGGGAACAATACTGCCGTTATTATCTATAATCTCAATGTTAATAATGGCGGTATCTCCAACCGATACGGTTTTCTTATACGGCTTTAGTCTGATGCCGAAAGGGGGATTTGTTCCCGTATATTTTTTTGTTATTGTTTCCTCGCCGTTGTCATATCCCTTGACAAGCATTTCGCCCTTTTCGCATTTTACATTTTCCCATGAAATATACTTGTTTCTCGGCATCGTTTTCCTGCCGTAGCTTTTGCCGTTCACAAATAATTCTACTTCATCGCAATTGCTGTACGAATAAACCGTTGCCTCTTCGCTATATACAAAATTCAGATTTGGGAATGCGTGAAGAACCTTTTTGTTATCCCACCAGCTTTTATAGTAATAATAATTATCCTTTGGAAATCCGCAATAATCAAATATACCGAATTGTGAGTATACTGCCGGATAAACGAGCGGCGTCGGCTCGCCTCTGTAATCCATGCCTGTCCACAGGAATATGCCGCTAAGGTAGTCTCTGTCGGCAAAGAAGGACCACTCACCCTCCAATCTTTCTTCTTCGCGGACAGCCTTGGCTGCATTTTTGCATTTGACGGCATTTTTCTTGTCAAAGGTATAATAAAGGCTTCTTGACTCGTCTGTTGAGTAGCAGCCTCTTGTACCGTTGCGGGTTGCCGCTTCTGTGATAATTATCGGCTGATGCGGCATACGCTTGTGATAATCATCCCATGCCCTGTGGCTATAGTTAAACCCCATAATGTCAAGATGCTTTGTAACATTTAAATATCCCGAGGCGGTTTCAAAGGTCTCTTTGCCGTTCCAGCATGTCACTGCGGAGGTTACGGGGCGCGTGCCGTCAAGCTTATTTATTTCTGTTTTCATAGTTTGAGTGATGCGCGCGGTCTCGGGCTTATCCTGCGAGAATACTTCCTCGTTGCCGATGCCCCAAAGGAAGACACAGGGATGGTTTCTGTCGCGCTTTACAAGTGTACGTAGCGCGTCAAGATCCTCGTTATTGCTTGACATTCTGCGCGTTTCGCTGAATACAAGGATCCCCATTTTATCACAAATATCCATCAGCTCGGCTGTCGGTATATGGTGAGTGCTGCGATAAGCGTTTGCGCCCATGCCTTTCATTTGCGCCATCCTGTATTCCCAAATGCTCTCATCGGTCGCTATCCCCACGCCCGCATGATCATGATGGCAGCATAGCCCCTGTATGCGTACATGCTTGCCGTTCAGATAAAAGCCTGTGTCGGGGTCAAAATAAATATCGCGGATACCGAACGGCGTATCGTATGTATCACATTCTCTTCCGTCAGTAGAAAGGATGGTGCGCAGATTATACATATTGGTATTTTCCAAGTCCCACAGCTCTGCATTTTCAATCGAAACTGACTGCGTGCAAATATCATTTTCCCATGCATCTACCGAAATTTGGCTTGAAGCTTCGGTGATAAGTTTTCCGTTCTTATCTGTGATCTGCGATCTTACGGTCACGTTTTTTCTTTCAAAATTTTTATTAGCTATTTCGGTCTTGATCGTCAATTCGGCGCTGCGGCTTGCAAGATCGGCATTTGAGGCAACGAATGTTCCCCATTTCTCAACGGAGAGCCTATCTCTGACCTCAAGATATACATGTCTGTATATCCCGCCTCCCTCATACCACCAGCCTTCGTGTGCTGTAGGATCAACACGCACCGCAAGATTGTTTTCACCGCCTATATTTATAAAATCGGTTATGTCATAGTAAAAGCTTGTGTAACCGCTCGTATGATTGCCTATAAAGTATTCGTTAAGATATACATCGCTGTCTCTATATACGCCGTCAAAGCATAAGTACACTCGTTTGTTTTCGTAATCGGAAGGCGTTGCAAATGTTTTTCTGTACCACGCGATCCCTCCGGCAAGAGAACCGGCGGCAAAATGACGGCTGTCTATGCTTTCCATTTCCGGAATGCTCTGCATATCAGACTGTTCCTGTTTTTTTTGAGTGTAGTCACCCTCCATAACATAATCATGAGGAATGTCCACTGTTCTCCATTTCGAATCGTCGAAATCAGAGGCGGTCACTCCGAAGCAAAAGGCCTTTGCCTTTGCCGCGCCCCAATCATCGGTGCTTTTCCTCGGCGCAGAGTCCCCGAGGAAAAATCTCCAGTTTTTATCAAGGTCGATACGTTTCATGATTATTCCTCCCATGAGCTTTTATTGATGGTGGCATTATACCAAATGCACACCGGAAACACTATGTTATCCTGCGATCAGCATACCGCACCAAACACCTATGATACAGCCAATTACGCTTAACAGCAGATATAACACTGCACAGGCATAGCTTCCGCTTTGAAACAGATTATATGCCTCCAGCGAAAATGTCGAAAAGGTTGTAAAACCTCCGCACAAACCCGTCTTTAAAAATAAGATAACATCAGATGACAGATTTTTCTTTACCGCAAGTCCTGTTATATATCCTATAAGCAAGGCTCCGATTATATTTATAATCAAAGTCGGCATTGGAAATGTATTCTTATACGGTACAAGACTTATCGCATAACGCAGCATAGCTCCCAACGCACCGCCAAAGCCTACAAATATGAATCCTGTCATTTGCCTTCATCACCATTTCTAATTATAGTAAATCTCCGGACGCTTCCGTCACCGACCGGCTCGTTCCACATATCCGCAGGGCGCACCCAAACTTCACGGCTGCCGTACAGTGCCCGATATACCACCATTGGCTCAAGTGTTTCCGAATGGTGAGCTATTTCGATAACATCATATTCTTTGCCCTTGTAGTGACGATACCTGCCTTTTGGTATAGCCGATACTGCATCTTCATAGGTCATAATCTTTTTATCTCCGTTATATTTTGCATACATCTACCCAAGCCATAAAACTTGAATTTATTATATCATAAAAGCATGGAATTGTCAAGGTTCGCGGGGATTTGAGTCTACTAAGAACAAAAAACGCATAGATATCAGAAAAATTAAGAATAGAAAATTGACTGATCACAAAAAACAGTGCAATATCTCTCAAAAACCAAACAGCTATTGAAAACAGCTTTTTTTTATGTTATACTAATGAAAAACGAGGGGCGCAATATACTGACAGTTTATGAAAAGATTCAATGGTCATAACAATGACAATGATATCGTTTTCGCCGCATGACGGAATATGTTTGGAACAAAAGCCGCGGCGCTCAGACCGCGGTTTTTACAGACTATAAACTGCAAAAAGGAGAAGTAAAATGGCAAGATTATTTGAAACTCACAGAATCAGACGGAGCTACACGCTTGACGGTATGTGGGATTTTCGTATGGACGGATTTGATAAGGACTACAGACTGCCTGTGCCGTCTGTTTGGGAGCAGCACCCCGATTTTTTAAGCCATCGCGGAAAGGGAACATACACTCGCAGCGTATATATTAAAAGATACGGAAATATAAAACTGGAGTTCAAGGGCGTAAGCCATACGGCGGAGGTTTACTTTGACGGCGAAAAAATAGCGGAGCATTATAATGCCTTTACGCCGTTTTCAGCGATAGTAAAGGGCGTAAAGGCCGGAGAGCATGAGGTGTATGTTAAAGTAGACAATACATTCGGTGAGCATTCCGCCCTGCACACTCCTAACGACTACTACACCTACGGCGGAATAACGCGTCCTGTTGTGCTTGAGGAAATACCTGATGTATGGATAAAGAATATCCGATTCATACCGTATACGAGAGATGGGGTCTGGAATGCAAAAATAGAGGTATTGATCGCGAATGCTTCGGACAGGGCACATATCGCGGCAGTTAAAGCAACGCTTGCGGAGCGCGAGATGGCAACGGAGCTGAACATAAATGCGGGAGGTGAGGCGGTTGCCGTATTTGATGAGCGCTTTGACAATGTAAAGGCATGGTCGGATAAGGAACCGAATTTGTATTACATAAACGCGGTTTTATCATCGGAGAACGGAGAAACGGATGATCTTATAGAAAGGGTCGGTTTCCGCGAGGTGGAGGTCAGAGGAACAAAGCTGTATCTTAACGGTAAGCCGATGTATATGAAAGGCTTTAACCGCCATGAGGACTACGCCGTAGACGGCTGCGCCGTAACGCTCAATCATATAGTACAGGATATGGATCTGATGCGGGATATGAACGCCAATGCCGTTAGAACGTGCCACTATCCCAATGATGAGCGGTTTCTTGATCTTTGTGACGAGAGAGGAATGCTCGTGTGGGAGGAAAACCATGCCCGCGGCTTCGTTCTTGAGCAGATGCAAAATCCGAACTTTGAGCGACAGTGTGAGGACTGCATAAGAGAAATGATAGAAAATCACTATAATCATCCCTCAATAGTTATATGGGGCATTTTGAATGAGTGCGCCGCTGAGACCGAGGAGGGGCGTGAAATGTACTCCAAGCAGTATGCGCAGATAAGGAGCATGGATGAAAGCCGACCGGTGACATCGGCGACCTGTCGGCATTTTACAGATATTACGCTTGATATACCGGATGTTGTTTCATTCAATATGTACACAAAATGGTATCAGGATGATGATATAGCGGACAGAAATGATCGCGAGATAAAATGGATAAAAGAAAGCGGCGGAGACGGCAAGCCGATTATAGTAAGTGAGCTGGGCGCGGCTGCAATATATGGTTACAGAGACAGGAGTATGTGTAAGTGGAGCGAGGAGTATCAGGCAAAGCTTATTGAGGAAAGTCTTGAAGTATATATGAATGATGACAGGATATCGGGCGTATTTATATGGCAGTTTGCCGATTGCCGTGTGACAGAGGACGGCGGATGGTTCGCTACTCGCGCAAGATGCCATAACAACAAGGGAATAGTTGATGAATACCGCCGCCCCAAAATGGCGTATGATGTTGTAAAGGAACTGTTTGAAAAAGCCGATCAATAATATTGCCGCAAAAACGGTTTTGTAAAACCTGCGCACGATACTTTCTGTACGGCGCGGGTTTATTTTTAATTCTGATTTTTTGCGGAACTGCTTTTTTGTGCTTTTTTGAACTCCTCGGGCGACATACCTGTATATTTTAAAAATGCGCGGTAAAAGGTCGAATAATTTTCAAAGCCGCAGCAGAGATAAATGTTTTTAAGCTTTTATCGTCCTTCAATAATCAGACTTTTTGCGTGAGTGATACGGCGCAGGTTGAGATATGACTTAACGGTCATACCTGTTTCGTTTTTGAAAATGCGCCTCAAGTGAGAGGGGGGAGATGTATATCATTTCCGCTATAGTGTCTATATATATTTTTTCACTGAAGTGATGATCAATATAATCTGCGGCAGAAAAAAACATAATATATTTTAACTTAAGGTATTGTATTTTACAGCATTATATGATAAAATTGACTTATATATGTGATTTGTTTTATGGAAGATAAAGGCTGTATAATGAAAGACACAAAGCTGACAAGCAGATCAAGAACGAGCTTCACACCGCTTGGTATATGGGCATTTTCTATAGGTACCAGTATCGGATGGGGGTCATTTATTGTTACCTGCAACGCGTATCTGCAAAAATCGGGCATTCTCGGAACGGTATTCGGGCTTCTGGTAGGAATGGCTGTGATACTTGTTATCGTATGGAACCTGCAATATATGATCTGCAAATCTCTTGATGCAGGAGGAATATATACATTCGAAAAAAGCACCGGAGGGAACGACCTCGGCTTTATAGCATTCTGGTTCGTTCTTCTGACATAAAGGATGCCGAAACCGGTGCTTACATGGCATGCAATCAGGCGTTTGCGGAGTATGCGCACAAAACACAGGAGGAGATCGTTGGACTGACGGACTATGATATATTTGACGCGGAAACTGCCGCGCATTTTGTGGAGGACCGCGAGAGATTTATAAAAGCGTTTGATAAGGATAATATGCTCAATACCATTAAAAAGCATGGAACATTCATTATTCAATAATGCTATCGATCGTGACGGCGTATTTGTGCTGGACTATCGTCTGCTCATAGACGGGAAAATTATTTATATAAGATTCAAGGCTGCAAAGATAATCGAAAACGGCAAGCCGCTGCTTATAATAGGTATTCTCGATGAGGACGCGCAGATACGCCGCGAGCAGGAATATGAGCGCAATTTATCCGTTGCAAAGCAAAGAGCCACAAGGGATGCGCTTACGGGCGTAAATAACAAATATGCGTATTATGATGATGAAAAGCTTCTGAAAGACCGCATAGAAAACCGTGAACGACCGCGCTGATAGGCGTATGTATAAGCATAAAGTGTATATGAAAGGGCTTCAGGGATAACAGACATATAATGTATAACAGATGCTCAGGCCGGAGAGAAGATTTCCGGCCGGGCATAAGGAGGACAAACAATGCAGGAACTGCTTGAAAGAAATAAAGGACTTCGCAGACGTGTTCTTATCGTTGACGATGAAGCTATTGAAAGAGAGATGCTCGGCAGTATGCTCAGCGATCTCTATGAGATTTCATACGCGGAAAATGGTGCTATTGCATTGGATATAATAAAGGAATTAAAGCAGAATCTTTCGCTTATTATCCTTGATTTGTATATGCCGGAGCTTGACGGATACAGCCTTTTGCAGGTCATTCGTACAGACCCCTATATGAAACGCATACCCGTTATCGTTCTCACGTCTGAAAAGAGCTCAGAGATCAAATGTCTTAAAATGGGCGCTGCTGACTTTATAGTTAAACCGTATGATGAGCCTAATCTGATCCGAGCAAGAGTAGGGCATTCCATTGAGCTCGCCGAGGACAGCATAATTATCCACGAAACGGAACGAGACAGCCTCACAGGTCTTTTTAACAAGGAGTTTTTCGTTGAATACGGAATGAGGATGGATATTCAGAACGGCAATATACCGATGGATGCTATTACTATAGACATCAACCATTTTCATATCGTAAATGAGCTGTACAGCAGGACATACGGAGATCTGATACTGAAGCGGATCGGCACCGCCATACACAACTTTGTGCGCATCAACGGCGGACTTGCGTGTCGTGCCGGCGGCAATAGCTTTGATATATATATCCCTCATACCGATGATCTGGCGGAAAGAGTGCCGGAATACATTGCGGATATCGAGAGTATAATAGACGACAAGAGCATAAGCTTTCGTATGGGAGTTTATACCGGTGTTGACACCGATATAAATATGGAGCGCCGTCTTGAGTGCGCGAGGCTTGCCTGCCGCAAGCTGCGCAACAGCTACACCACGTGTTATGCATTCTACAGCGAAGAGATGCACAACAAGGAGCTGCGTGAGGAGCGGCTTATAAGCGATATGGACAGGGCGCTTGCCGAAAAGCAGTTTAAGCTGTATTATCAGCCAAAGTATAATATTGAAGGAGAGATCCCGGTGCTTTCCAGTGCGGAAGCGCTTGTGAGATGGGTGCATCCTGAATTCGGCATGATAAGCCCCGTCGAATTTATACCGCTGTTTGAAAAGAACGGACTTATACAAAAGCTTGACCACTATGTCTGGAATGAAGCGGCAGCCATGGCAAGACATTGGCGGGACAAGCACGGAATACATCTTCCCGTTTCTGTAAATGTGTCAAGGGTCGATGTGTTTAACCCCATGCTGTGCGAGTTGCTTTGCGAGATAGTAAAAAACAACGAGCTTGTGCCCGAGGGGCTTTTGCTTGAGATAACCGAATCGGCATATACCGATAATGCGGATCAGATCATACAGACCGTGCACAATCTTCGAGAGCTCGGCTTCAAAATAGAGATGGATGATTTTGGTTGCGGCTATTCGTCGCTTAATATGTTAAACTCTCTGCCGATAGATGCTCTAAAGCTCGATATGACATTTATACGCAATATCAGCACCGACAAAAAGGACTACCGCCTTGTGGCGATAATGATCGATATAGCAAGGCTGCTGGGGGTGCCTGTTATAGCGGAGGGCGTGGAGACAAAGGAACAGATGGAGCTTTTAAAGGAAATCGGCTGTGAGATAATCCAGGGCTATTATTTTTCAAAGCCGCTTCCCGCGGATGAATTTGAAATACTTCTGACAACAGCGCAAATATAGGCCGAGGAGATGACACAGCATGACTGAAAAAAAGCAAAAAAGGATCCCGATAACTATAGTCGGTATATTGCTTATAACCCTGATCCTGACATTGGGAACAGTGTGGACGGGACAAATGGCAAAACGCGACACAAAAAGCGCGGTTAAATCGGTAAGCTTGCTGTATCTTGACGAGCTTGCGGGCAGACGCGAGCAAGTCGTCTCATCCGCTCTCAAAAGAAATATCGCTAATCTTAAAATGGCTGTTGGACTGATGACAGAAGAGGATCTTAGTGACGTTGCACATTTACAGGCATATCAAAAAAGGATGAAAAAGCTTTACACGCTTGAAAAATTTGCCTTCGTGGATGAAGATGGACTTATTTTCACATCTTTCGGCACTCGGAAAGACATAGAAAAATATAATATAGACTATAATGATATGACAGAGCCGAAGATCTCTGTCATAAGTCCGGATAACAAACAGAAAAAGGTAATTATCGCGGTGCCTGTCGACAACCTTCGCCTTGAGGATCACACCCTTGTTGTATGCTTTATGGAGATCAGCATGAACACCATGCTTGAAGGCGTTTCGCTGATCTCAGGCAATAACGACACGACCTTCTGCAACATCTACACAAAGGACGGTGTAGCGTTGACGGATATGGTTCTCGGCGGACTTGCCAGCGAGGATAATTTAATTGCGGCGCTTGAGGACGCGACTATTGAAAACGGCTCATCCATTGAAAAGGTAAGGGACGATTTCGATAAGGGAAAAAGCGGCGTAGTGTCGTTTTTGTATGGAAACGTAGAGGAAACCCTGTCTTATACACCGGTTGACGGCACAGACTGGATGCTGACCTATCTGATACGGGAAAGCGTTATCAATGACGAGATTAGCTCCGTATCGGATGGAATAATAATTCGCAGCCTTATTCAAACGGGGATCACCGCTTTTGTTCTGCTGCTGATGTTCCTCGTCTTTTACCGTCAGAACAGGAAAGCCACTAAGCTTGCGTTTGAGAAGGAGGCAGCCGAGACGGAAAGCCGCATAAAGCAGGAGGAGCTTGAGCGACGTCTTGCCCTGCAGGATAAGCTGCTGGCGGAGGAAAAAAAGCGCACGCAGCAGGACAGCATGATATCGGCACTCTCCGCTGATTACCGTAGCGTGTATTACACGGATCTTGACAGCGACAAATGTATATGCTACCGTTCCGGCGTTCCGCCTGAGGAAGGACCGCAGGTAGGGGATGAATTCCCCTTCTTGGAGAGTTTTACACGTTATGCCAATGATATTGTGGCAGAGGATTACCGCGAAGGCTTTTTGCAGTTCATAATGCCGGAGAATATACGGAAGCGACTTGAAAAAGAGGTCATTCTCGCATATCGGTATCTGATAATAAAGGACGGAGCGGAAAGCTATGAGATGCTGCGCATCGCAGGCGTAGGCGGTGCGAAAGACGGCGACGACATGCATAAGATAGGTGTCGGCTTTACTGATATTGATGAAGAAATGCGCGAACAGATGGCGCATAACCAGCTGCTCAGCGAAGCACTTGCCGCCGCGCAGGAGGCGAGCAGCGCAAAAACTACATTTTTATCCAATATGAGCCATGAGATACGCACACCGATGAATGCCATTATCGGTCTTAACAGCATTGCGCTCAACACGCCCGGCATATCGTCGCAAATGCGCGACTATCTCGAAAAGATAGGAGCATCGGCAAACCACCTGCTCGCGCTTATAAATGATATACTTGATATGTCGCGTATAGAGTCAGGCAGAATATCTCTTAAGAACGAGGAATTTTCGTTCTCTGAGCTGCTTGAGCAGATAAACACTATGTTCAGCAGTCAGAGCATGGACAAGGGGCTGAAATACAACTGCATCGTAAAGGGAGCGCTTGATGACTATTATATCGGAGACAGCGTGAAGTTGAAGCAGGTGCTTATAAATATCCTCGGTAACGCGGTCAAGTTCACGCCTGAAAACGGAATGGTGGAGCTGACGGTAGAAAAGACTGCGCAGTTTGATCGGAAATGTGTGCTGCGCTTTACAGTGACCGATACGGGCATTGGTATAAGCAAGGAGTATTTACCGCATATCTTTGACTTGTTCAGCCAGGAGGACGGATCTTCTACCACTAAATACGGAAGCTCCGGACTGGGGCTTGCAATAACAAAGCGCATTGTGGAGATGATGAACGGAAAGATAGACGTGAAAAGTGAAAAGGACAAAGGAACGACATTTACCGTTTCAGTTGCTCTGCTTTCCTCCGACCGTATGCCGCTCGAATATAATGATATGGAGATTGCGCCGGAGAAGCTTCGCGTGCTCGTTGTTGATGATGATCCTGTCGCTTGCGAACACGCAAGGCTTGTGCTCGGCAAGATTGGGATCAGCTGCGCGGTAGTTCATTCCGGAGCAGAGGCGGTGGAAAATGTTAAACAGCGGCACAAAAGCGCTGACCCATACGATTTGATCCTTGTGGATCTGAAGATGCCGGGAATGGACGGAGTGGAGACTACAAGAGAGCTCAGGAAGATAATAGGCAATGAATCGGCAATAATAATCATAACCGCGTATAAATGGGATGATGTAGTCGATGACGCAGTAAACGCGGGCGTGGACAGCTTCATAGCAAAACCGCTTTTCGCCACCAACGTGATCGAGGAATTCCGGAGAGCTCTCAGGAAAAAGAACAGCACCGGCGCGGAAACATCGCAAGATAAGCTAAAGGGGTGCAAAATTCTTCTTGCCGAGGACGTGGAAATAAATGCGGATATAATAAAGCTGATGCTTGCGATGAGCGAGGTCGATACTGATCATGCCGAAAACGGCAGGATCGCCGTCGAAAAATTTGCCGCAAGTCCCGTAGGATATTATGATGCTGTGCTTATGGACATACGTATGCCGGAAATGGACGGGTTGGAAGCAGCAGCGGCCATTCGCAGGTTGGATCGTGAGGATGCCGCAAGAGTGCCTATCATTGCGCTCACCGCTAACGCGTTTGATGAGGATGTTCAGCGCAGCCTGCAGGCAGGTATGGATGCCCACCTCAGTAAGCCGATCGACAATGCGGCATTGCTTGCAACGCTGGAAAATCTGATAAAGACCGATAAGTGATCATATATGTATAATGGTAATAAGATAAAAGAAATAATACATATAGCAAGCAAGAAATCAAATAATACCATTAAAAAAACGATCAAGGTATGATATTATAAATAACTTTCTGTACAAATGGTTTTGGAGAACATGCTATGAAGGAACTGAATATAGAAGCAAAAATAGAAAATCTTAAAATCGTAAACGACTTTTTGTCTGAATGCTTTGAGGATGCGGGCTGCTCAATGAAGATGATGATGCAGCTGGAGCTTGTTACGGAGGAGCTTTTTGCGAACGTGTGTAATTATGCGTATGACGATGCCATAGGCATGATCTGCATAGGCGCAGAAGCAAAGGACGGGATGCTTTCACTTACCTTCACAGACAGCGGAAAGCCGTATGATCCGCTGAAGAAAGAGGATCCGGATATAACTCTGAGTGCCGAGGACAGACCGATCGGCGGGCTGGGTGTTTTCATGGTAAAGAACATCATGGATGATGTCAGCTATGAATATAAAGACGGCAAGAACATCCTTACTGTAAAGAAAAAGATCGGGTAAGTGATGCGCTGTGGAAAGATATAAGGAAATAGAGCGGAGCATAATAAAGACATACCGAAAACCTATATGGAAGAAGTTTATCGCCGGCATAAGTCAGTATAAAATGATAAACGAAGGCGACAGGATAGGTGTGTGCATTTCGGGCGGTAAAGATTCGATGCTGATGGCAAAGCTCATCCAGGAAATACAGCGTCATGGTGTAAAGCCGTTCGAAGCGGAATATATCGTGATGGATCCCGGGTATGCTCCCGCCAACAGGCAGAAGATAATAGATAATGCAAGGATCCTTAATATACCGATACACATTTTTGAAACGGATATATTTAATTCTGTAGTAAATGTAGAAGACCATCCGTGTTATCTCTGCGCAAGGATGCGCCGCGGGTATTTGTACAAGGAGGCTCAGAAGCTTGGCTGTAACAAGATAGCGTTGGGACACCACTTTGATGATGTTATAGAAACAATTCTGATGGGGATGCTGTATGGAGCGCAAATACAGACCATGATGCCGAAGCTGCACAGCACTAATCATCCGGGTATGGAGCTTATTCGCCCTATGTATATGATAAAGGAAAAGGATATTATCGCATGGGCCAGGCATAATGAGCTGAGCTTTCTCCGATGCGCGTGCCGTTTTACGGAGAAAAATGCGGCCGGCAATGACGGCATAGGCGAGTCTAAGCGGCAGGAGATGAAGGAGCTTATAAAGAGGTTTCGAAAGACAAATCCTTATATTGATATTAATATTTTCAATAGCGTTCAGAATGTTAATTTAAGCACTATCATCGGCTATCACGATAAGGATATGGCATATAATTTTTTAGATGATTATGACAGTAAAAAGGAGCAGGTTTGAAATCTGCTCCTTTTTACTTTATAAGAAATTGCTCGTTTAGTGGCTTTAGATGAAATCTATCTCTGCCGTACCCCAACCCGACCTTTTCAAGCAAAGCTTGAAAAGCCTACCTGGGATGCCAACCCGAGCAGGTCT
>JAFRDB010000112.1 GCA_017404065.1 Clostridia bacterium | reverse complement strand
GAAACTACTCTACTCTTCCCCCCAAGAATGGGGGGTCAGGGGGGTTGATATGCCGTCAGGCATTTCTTTAAAAAATCTGTTTGATAATAAAAGTTTTTAAATTTCTGTTCAAAATTTGTTCATAAAACATGTTCTTTTTATTCATAAAGATGTCATACGGAGGTAATAAGTGCATGTTACAATAATGCCATACTGAATAAAGGAGTTGCATATCAACTCTTACCGAAGGGAGAAATAAAGATGAAACAATATCCGTATAGTGAGTCCACTGATATGGTGGTATATGATATAAGAAATGCAGAAAACGAAAAGAAAAAGAAGAAAAGGCCGAATACGTGGGTAGTTGCGATCAGCTCAGCGCTTGCTGCCAGTGTATTTACGATGGCGCTTACCGCCGGATTGCAGTTTTCGCTCGGACATAGTAAAAACGGCTTATATGGCAGCGCTTCATACACAAACGGAAACGCGGGCGGAACGGCTGAGTCTGCCGCAACGACTCTTGCTACCAAATCTGACGGTGACGAGCTTACGATTCCGGAGATAGCGGCAAAGGTCGGTCCGGCTGTTGTCGGTGTTATAAATAAGACTACCGTTCAGCCGCGTCAGTTCTGGGATCCGTTCAGCGGCAGATACTACTATGATTCGGATCCGTCGCAAAGCGACGAAATGGTTGAGCAGGGCTCAGGCTCAGGAATTATAATCAACACAGACGGCTATTTGGTAACCAATCAGCATGTTATTGACGGTGCAAAAGAGGTTGAGGTGATTCTTAATACCGGAACAACTTATACCGCGGAGATAGTAGGACAGGACACAAAGACAGACCTTGCGGTACTGAAGATCACGCCTAAGGCAGAGGAACCGCTCACCGCAGCGGTGCTCGGTGATTCGTCAGCTCTTCAGGTGGGAGAGCTTGCGGTAGCGATAGGCAACCCGATGGGAATGGAGTTTTCAGGCTCGGTTACAGCTGGTATAATCAGCGCGGTGAACCGTTCTATGACGATAGAGAACAGAACATATAACCTTATCCAGACAGATGCCGCGATCAACAGCGGAAATTCGGGCGGTGCACTTATTAATCGCTATGGAGAGGTAATAGGCATCAATTCTGTAAAGCTTTCAACAACAGGCGTTGAGGGTATGGGCTTTGCTATAGCTATATCAGAGGTTAAGCCTATAATCGATGATCTTATGTCAACAGGCTATGTAACAGGCAGACCGCTTGTGGGTATAGGTATAAAGGAGACCGGCTACGGATTGTTTATAAGCCAGGTATCAGAGGGCAGCGGCGCTGCGGATGCAGGACTTAAAACCGGTGACATGATCCTTGAAGTGGACGGTCAGAAGGTCAAGTCTACAGCGGAGATAAATAAGATCCGTGATACTAAAAAGCCCGGGGATGTCCTGAAGTTCAAGATCCTCCGTGAAGGTGAGACTATGGAGGTAAATGTAACACTCAAAGAGGACACGACCAATAAAAAGGCAGACTGATAGATAATGTGTTTTATTACGAAAACCGCGGGAGGGTATTGTATACTGCCCGCGGTTTTTACATGAGAAAGTTTTTTGTTAATAAAATTGTAAATTTCAGTTTGTCGGACTCCCTCCGTCAGCCCTTACGGGCTGCCACCTTTTAGCTACGGCGTTTGTTGCTATGCAACACGCCTACGAAACGCAAGCGTTTCGTTTTACCTCCCGAGGGAGGCAAGAATTGTGGTACACCGATACTTGACCCCCCTCTTGAGGGGGGGCGGCGCGATAGCGCCGGGGGGAGTTGACACTCCCCGATAAACTGAAATTTACTCTTATTCAAAAACCGTGTAAACACAGTTTCTTTTTCTTGCAATTTTAAATGATCTATGATAGAATGAAAGAAGATCATATATGACCGGTTAAGATAAAAAGGCAGATAGTGAAATGGATACGATTTTTGACGGAAAGTACAAAATAATTAAAAAGATAGGCAGCGGAGGTATGAGCGAGGTTTACCTTGCCGAGATCATATCCGATGGGGCGCTGCGGGCAATAAAAAAGGTGCCCAAAAGGAATGCGCGCTCGTTCGATCTTCTTGCGGAGCCGACCATACTGAAACGGCTGGATCATCCTGCGTTGCCGAAGATCGTGGACGTTGTTCAGGATAAGGATAATCTTTACATCATTGAGGACTATATAGACGGCAAGGTGCTAAGCGATCAGCTTGACGGACACAGATGTTTTGATGAGCTTACTGTGGTAGAGTGGTCGAAGCAGCTTTGTGATGTGCTTATATACCTGCACAATCAGCATCCGCCGATCATATACAGAGATATGAAGCCGTCTAATATTATCATTTCCTCCGACGGCAGAATAAGCCTGATCGATTTTGGTATAGCGCGAGAGTACGAGGCGGGGAGCAACAGCGATTCTTTCGGAACAAGGGGCTATGCCGCGCCGGAGCAGTATAAGCTGTCACAGTCAGACCCGCGCACGGATATTTATTCCTTGGGCGCGACTATGTTCCATACGCTTACCGGTATAAGCCCGGCAGAGCGCAAGAAGGAATCGGACACACTGAGGAAACTGAAGCCGGGACTGTCAGAAGGGATCGAATATATAGTAAAAAAATGCATGAGCGAAAAGCCGTCGCAGCGTTATGGGTCTGCAATAGAGCTGAAGTATCAGCTTGAGCACGTATATGACAGCAGCGGTAAGAACAAGTTGTTGTCGATCCGTAAAAACGGAAAGAAAATCGTTAAAGTGTTTCTTATGATAATATTTGCAGCAATAATAGCTGAAGGGATCAGGATGATATCGACAAAAACGGAGGATGCCGGTAATGCCGGAACGGATCGGGCGGCAATGGATCTCTATGAATTTAACAATGGAGCAGAAAACGAGGGTGACTCATATCTTGAAACAGCCGATCAGTTTAACAAACAAGGACAGTATGACCTGTGCATTCAATATCTTACCGCAAACAAGGATAAACCTGATGATGATGCCGAAAAGGCACGCTATATGTATCTGATGGGAACAGCGTATTTCGGACAGTCTGATTATGGCGAGGCGTCGGAATATCTTAGTAATGCTGTCGATTTAGAGCCGTATAATGAGCTGTATATGCGTGATGCGGCAGTTGCTTGTGCAAGAAATGGTGATGAAAAGAAAGCAAGCAGCATATTAAAGGAGCTGAAGAAGATAAGCGGAGTAGATGCATCCACATACTATATTGCAGGTCATATTTATGAGGAGCGTTCTGACTATGAAAACGCGATAGAGAACTATAAGATCGCCTTGGCAGAGACAACAGAGTACACCTTGAAGCAAAATTCATTGCGCGGTCTTGCGGAGGCGTATGTCAAGTCAGGCAGCTACAGCGAAGCGGAGGCAGCTTATGAGGAGCTCATAGATATGCAGTGCAGGCTGCCGCATATTTATATTAATCTTGCGATAGTATACCATGCCCAAAAGAAATGGGACAGCGAAGAGAAGATACTGAGCGATCTGGAGAAGCTTTATCCGGAATACTATCAGGGACATATCTTGCGCACGTATATGTATATATCAAAAGAGGATGAAAAGCCGGAGGATTTGCGGGATTATGCCGCTGCCAAAGAAAGCTTTAAGAAAGCGGAGGAGTATGCGCCGGAGGACAGCGAGGACATTAAATCATTGCGAAAGATAGTAGAAGGACTATAATTACGAAGGAGAAAAGATAATGCTTGGAGCTATGCTTATTGTTTTCGGTGCAGCAGGATTTTCTGCTACACTGGGTTGGATCGTGTATGATATTGTAAGAACAAAGGGTTTGTACAAAAACCATGTAAGTCGTAAAAAAAGCAGCGAGCATGTTTTGCCCGATACAACAGAGATGTATGAGGGGATCAGGATAATAGAAAAGGGATCGTTGCAACACTAAATTTCAGTTTGTCGGGGGACTGCCGTCCCCCGCGCCCCCTGCTTAGACGCGTGTGCAACAGGGGTTTTAGGGGGCGGTAGCCCCCTAAGTTACTAATTTAAACTGAAATTTATATCACTACTATATCCAAAAATTGCGCTCATTGACCGAAAGGCAGTCTATGAGCGCAATTTTTCTTGCATCACCTTAAAATCATCTTTTCCTGCCCACGAGGGCTCTTTTAATTTTCTTTGTGGTTGTTTTTTCAAATTCGGTCGTGCGGAATTTGATGTTCTTTATGACCTTATAAACCGGCAGACCGCGGTTAAGCACCTTCATAGCACGCTGAACGGCGGCGGGGTTTTCGGTATAGATCTCTGCGGTTATTGTTTCGTCCTCGTTATAGACAACGACTTCAATAACATCAGGGATGCGCATGATAAGCTCTTCAAGCTCCTCCGGATATATGTTTTTACCGTTATTTAGGATTATGAGGTTCTTTTTGCGCCCTGAGATGTAAAGATAATTATCTTCATCAAGATAGCCGATGTCGCCGGTGTTGAACCAGCCGTTTTCCATTGCCTCTGCTGTGGCCTCCTTGTTGTTGTAGTAGCCAAGCATAACAATATCGCTTTTTACGCAGATCTCGCCGTTTCCGTTGTCGTCCTCATTGATTATCTTTACGTCTGTGTCGGGCAATACAAGCCCCACACTGCCTATTCGGTTTTCGTCCTTGCCGTTATTGGAATTTACCGCAACAACGGGTGAGCACTCGGTTATGCCGTATCCGTTAAGCAGCGTTATGCCGAAGTCGTCAAACTCCTTAACATACATCGGGTCAAGCGCGGCGCCGCCGGATATGATAACGCTGAGATTGCCGCCAAAGCTTTCGTGTATTTGCGAGAACATTGTCTTTCTGCGGTCTATGCCTATCTTTCTGAGCCCGTTTGAGGTCTTGATAAGCGCTTTAACGGCAGTGGTCATGTTCTTGTCGGCAATGCTTTTCCAGATCTTTTTATGCATTGCTTCTATGAACATGGGGACAACGAACATATTATTCGGTTTAAATACCTGCATATCCGTCATGAAGGTGCGAAGGCTCTTGTTTATGCAGAGCGGCACACGGAAGAACATTACCGCCGCGACTCCGGCAGTGAAGCCGAAGGTGTGGTGTATGGGCAGCACGAGCATTGATGCGCCCGTTACCTTTACGTACTGCGCTGCTTGCCAGCAGTCCTCCATAATACCCTGCTGGCACAGCATCACGCCCTTTGGCTTGCCGGTCGTGCCTGAGGTATAGATTATGGTCGACATCTCGCGCTCGTTCGGCTCTATGCGCAGATATTTGTCCTTGCCCTTTTCAAGAAGCGTTTTGCCCTCAGCAATAAGCTCCGGGAAGCTGTTCTTGTTTATGACCTTAACGCCCGCGCCCTTACGCACATCCTCTATTATGGCGTTGTAGCTGTCGGTGTAGATTAGCGCCTTTGCGCCGCTGTCACGCAGAACATTTATGATCGCGTCCGTTTTGAGGTCGCGGTCTACCGGTACTATAACGCCGCCGCCTATAACGGTGGTATAGTAGGTGAGTATCCACTCGTATGAGTTCTCTCCGATAACGGCTATTCGCGATTTTTTCAGCCCATTATAGTAAAAGTATGTTCCGAGTGCGTTTATATCGTTTTGAAATTCGGAATAGGTCTTTTCTTTTATCCGGTTGTTTTCAAGCCAACGGAACCCGGCGGCATTTGGCTTTTCTCTGACACAGCCTTCCACAAGCTCCTTAAAATTCTTTACATGTTCCATGGTTTATTTTTGCGTTGATGCTATGATCTTCTTCCACTTTTCGTATGCCGCATCCCATGCAGCGCCATCCATAGGTTTGTATTCCGCGATATCAAAGCTGTTGCGGACTATACGGCGGCCTTCGTTGAGATCCTTTATAGCGCCCATTGCGATGCCCTGAACGATTATGTTGCCTATGCTCGTTGCCTCTACCGGTCCGGCGTTTACAATACGCTTGGTCGCGTTTGCGGTGAACTGGCAGATCATTTTATCCTTTATGCCTCCGCCGACGATGTTTACAACATTGTACTTATTGCCGGTCACTGCCTCCATGCCCTCTATCGTATAGCGGTAACGGAACCCGAGGCTTTCCGCGATGCAGCGGATAACAGCGCCTGTTGTCTCCGGCACCTTCTGTCCGGTCATCCGGCAATATTCGCGTATGCGTTTTGGCATATTGCCCGGAGTCTGGAACGCGGGATAATCGGGATCGATAAGGCTTGCGAACGGCTCTGCCGCGCGCGCCTCCTGCTCAAGCTCGTCAAAGGAGAGAAGGGTGCCCTCTCTGTCCCACTGACGGCGGCTTTCCTGGATGAGCCACAGCCCCATTATATTCTTTAAGAAACGGATTGTTTTATTAACGCCGCCCTCGTTGGTGAAGTTATATTCCATAGCGCCGTCAGAAATATTCGGCTTATCAAGCTCAACGCCCATGAGTGACCATGTGCCTGAGGATATGTAGATAAAGTCTTTTTTATCAACGACCGGAACGGATGCTACTGCCGAGCCTGTATCGTGGGATGCGACCGCTACGACCGGAACCTCCGCTATGCCCAGCTCCTCTGCAAGCTCCGGCTTTATAGTGCCTACGATCTCGCCCGGATATACTATATCGGTAAGTATATCTGTTGGGATCCCGAGCTTTTTCAGCATATCATAAGACCATTCATATCGTTCTGAATTAAACATCTGCGTTGTCGAGGCATTTGTATACTCAGTCTTTTTAACGCCGGTAAGGAAAAAGTTGAACAGATCCGGCATCATAAGAAGTGTTTTTGCCTCCTTAAGAGCGCTGTCATCAGAAAGCTTTGCCGCAAGCAGCTGATAAAGCGTATTGAACCAGTTGAAGGCTATACCTGTTTCCTTGAATATATCCTCTTTGGGAACAACGGCAAACGCCTTGTCATACATTCCTTCAGTTCTTGTGTCGCGGTAATGATAGGGATTTCCCAAAAGCTTGTCGTTCTTGTCCAGGAGACCATAATCGACCCCCCATGTATCAATGCCGATACAGTCTATGTCGCGGTCGCCGGAGTTTGCGCACTTTAATATGCCTTGCTTGATCTCAAAGAATAAACGGAGCACGTCCCAGTGAAAGTCACCGTTTACCGTAACCGGATCATTTGAAAAACGGTGCTTTTCCTCAAGTGTCAGTTTTTCGCCGTCAAACTTAGCCAATATAGCGCGGCCTGAGGATGCGCCAAAGTCAAATGCCAAAAATTTATATGTTTTAGCCATCTCGTTTTCTCCTTTTTTGTGTTATTTATGATTATATTATAGTATAAATCGAATTGTTTGTCAATGTGTGTACAAAATATTTAAAAAAATAAATTTTTCTATTGAAATATTACAAAGAATGTTGTATAATATTTGTAACTGTGCGAAGCATTACGGACTGCTTCGCGACATCAATATAAGAGGAGGAAAATATTATGAGCAAATTCAGAAGATCGCTGTCGATAGTTACGTCTGCGGCGATAACGGCTTCGATGCTGACATCGTTTGCAGTGACCGTAAGCGCGGCAGAGGCGTCTGTATCATACGCCGAAGGTTATGCTACGGCTACGGCGAGCGGCAAGCTAATAGCCGCAAGCTATAACGATGACGGAACACTCGCTAGCGTTAAGCTGTACGATGTAGAGGCGGATACGCCTTGTGAAGTAGAGGTATCGGAGGGCGATAAGCTTATGCTTTGGAGCGGCATTGACGGTGAGACAATGCAGCCGCTCGCGGATACATATACGGTAGAGGCGACAGAGCCGGCAGAGGAAACGCAGGCACCTGCAACGGCAGCTCCGGCTACACAAGCACCTGCAACGGCAGCTCCGGCTACACAGGCACCTGCAACGGCAGCTCCGGCTACACAGGCACCTGCAACGGCAGCTCCGGCTACACAGGCACCTGCAACAGGGAACAAGGTATACATTGACGAGCCGTTTACATATGATAACCAGACTATAATAAGATCAGTCGGTAACAATGTAGAGACTGCGCCTGATCCGGTAACGATCGGTGATATTATATATAAAGCAGGTCGCAGAGCTAATGCAACGGCTATAAATGATTACGCAAATATCGATAATAATAGGCTATATGTTTTTGCTGATGGATATGCAAACAATGGCAGAGGTGTTTGGTTTGATTTTGCGGATGGCAAAGTTCCGGCAGTCGCAGATATTTCTGACGGTAAGGTGCTTGAGATGAGCTTTGATGCAAAGACAAGCGGTACATTTGAGGTGTCCGGCTACGGAAATCTTTCCAAAGCTGAACTGACAGATAATGATGTTCATGTACGCGTGATCCTTGATAAGAAAGCTAACAAGCAGTATCTAATAGTGACGGATACCAACAATGAAATTATTAATTCCAAGGTTGAAGACCTCAAAGCAACAACATTCACCGGTCTGAACTTCCGTATCAATAATGCTCAGACATATATTGATAACCTTAAGGTAGAGACAAAGGATAGTGACGTTGGTGTTGTTACATTCTCAGTTAAGGATTCATCTGATGCGGCAGTAGCGGGAGTTAATATAAAGATAACCGATAACTACTCCGTAACGACAGGTGAGGACGGCACAGCAGCTGTTGTTCTTCCTAACGGAAAATATGACGCAGAGGCTTCAAAGAGCGGCTATGAGCATACAAAGGGTGTGGCAGACAATGACAAGAAGTCAATAACTGTTGCTTCGGATTCAATAGCTGTTGATTTCGTTCTCAGCGCTATGTCATACGACAAGATACCTGAGACTGTTAAAATAGAGAACGGACAGATATTTATAGCGGCGCCTAAGACAGCTGAGCCGAGCAAAACAGCAGCATTTACTGTTTCAGTGCTTGACCAGTATGATATAAAGGTAGAGCCGGATGAATATACTCTGACATGGGCGATATATCCAGCTGGTTCAGACACTCCGGACAGCAATGTAACAATAGATGAAAACGGTGTTGTATCCGTAGATCAGGGCTTTGCAGCAAAGGGAGATACAGCAGAGTACGATGTTACGGCAACGGCTGAAATGAATAACGAAGGTCAGAGAGGTCAGACTGTTAAGAAGACTCTTATAATCGGTAATAATGATATTACATATTATGAACCGATCGCATGGAGCGTAGCGGGCGGATCAAGAAATGATACAACAAATCTTGCACAAAGCGTTTCGCTTGCCGACACATCAAGCGTTACTGTAACACTCAATTTCAGCAGCTTCGGAAACTATACTGATAACGGACGTACATTCGCGCTCGTATCTCCTGAGGGTAAGGTAGCGGGTGTTCAGCTTACATCTGCTGAGAGAGTAATCAAGGCGTTTACAGGCTATAACGGCACGGCTGCTATGAACCAGTATGCTGATCTTAACAACTTCACAAACAGTGCTGTATTGGTTCCGGAATATACATATGGACAGGATATAGATGTTACATTCGTAATAGATAAGGCTACAAATAATGTAACCGTTTCATGCGGCGATGTAACCGTTCCGCTGCCGCTTACGGTAAGCCCGTCAGCTATAAGCGGTTTTGCAACCGGTCTTTACAGATATAACGGTGCATTCAATGTATCAAAGATATTGGTGAAGGAGCCGGATAACAACTACCTTTCGATCTCGGGTGATCTTGATTTCGCTAAGGTATCAGGCACAACGGTAACACGCACATATAAACTTGGTCAGTCAGTCATCGTTCCTGATGAGGTATTCAACTGGACAGTGTCACCGGCAGATCAGGGCGTAACAGTAGAGAATGGTGTTCTTTCTGTAGCAGATACTGCAGCAGTAGGAACATACACACTTACCGCTACAAGCAACGTAAATGATGCTAAGACTGCAACTGTTAATGTTGAGATAGGCGACTTCCAGACTATAGCAGCAGCCGATGCGACGATCAAGGGTGCTCACGCGTTTAATAACATCGCCGAAACAGAGAAATACGCTCTTACTAAGCTTGTTGACAGCTACGGTGATAATGTAACAGAGCTTCTCCCGGCGGCGGTGTGGACATCAGACGATGAGAATGTTGCTACTATAGATGCTGCTACAGGAGAGCTTACAACTACAGGCTATGGTCAAACAAGCATAACTGCAACGATAACAAACGGTGATGCTATTACAAAGCTTACCGTTCCGGTAACTGTTGCACAGTATTATATCACAGCGGACGCGACAGGCGACTCAACAACAGTTGATACATCAAATCTTATATCCGGCGGCGCGATAACCGGCTATCAGGTAACGACCTCAAAGGACGGCAAGATAGTTAAGCAGGAAGTAGTTGCAGCAGCTCCGGCAACTGTTGACACAACAGGCGCGGATAAGTTTGAGATAGCACCGGTATTCACAGTTACAGGATTGACAAGCTCCAATTCAAAGACTGTAGATATCCCTGCTGATACTTATAACTTTAATATCACAGGAGCGAATGGAGAGCACTTTGATCCGTATGTAAATGATCAGATGCTTGCTAATAATATGCTCCAGGGCGGCAAGACTTTAAACTATATCAGTGTAAATGATATAGTTGTAAATGAAGGCTATGCAGTGCTTACAATGAAAGATTTGAAGGAGGGTACTTCGGCGACTGTAAATGCTATTACAATAGCTAAGTCACCGTCAATTGTTGAAAGAGTTAAGAAGGTTTATGTTCTCGGCGATTCGCTCGTATGTATCTATGCAAACGGCGGCGATGCTGCGCATAATTACCAGACGGGCTGGGGACAGGTGCTCCAGAGCTATCTCACAGATGATGTTGAGGTAGTAGACCTTGGTAATTCAGGCTCAATAGCTGAGGGACTTGCAGCAACGGCTATCACACAGGTAGCAGCAAGCGGTAAAACCGGTGATGTTATGCTTCTTGAGAGCGGATATAATGACAACGGCAAATCAACAAAGGATAAAATGCTTGCCGCAGTTAAGTATATGTATGAAGCGGCTACTGCAAATGGTATAGATGTTGTACTTGTATCACCTCCTGCATCAGCACATGACTATCGTGCCGTAGTATCATGGACAGGTGTTATGAAACAGGCAGCTGATGAGACGGGAGCAAAGTATTTTGATCACGCAGCAGCCAGCTATAAATTCTTTAGCGACACATATGGCAGCAGCTTCTCAGATGCTGCAGTATACTCTGTATACAACGTATCAGACAGGCTCCACTCCACCTACAACGGCGCACATAAGATGGCGTCGATCGTTGCGGGCGGCATGATAGACCTTGGTCTTGGTGATATCGTAAATACAGACTATGTATATACATTTACAGATAATCAGGGTAACACAATAACCTGTCAGGCAGCAGCGACACCGGTTGAATAAACAGAATAAAACTTAAGAGGGGACTGCTTCGGCAGTCCCCCTCTTACTGTGTTCCGTATAAATATGAGGTAATATATATTCACAAGCAAACAGCCATGCTGATCATTCAAAATCAGCATGGCTGTTTGGTTATTTAAACTCTTGCTTTTTCCGTTGATTTCAGCTTTGCGTGATGCCGCTCTATCAGAAGATCGCTCTTTTCGTTTTCCTTCTTTATCTGCTCAAAGGCTACCGCCATCATGAGCTTTATACGATTGAGCTGGTTTACCTCCGAAGCGCCCGGATCGTAGTCTATAGCGACTATGTTCGATTGCGGATACTGGCGGCGCAGCTCCTTTATCATGCCCTTGCCTGTAACGTGGTTCGGCAGGCACGCGAACGGCTGAACACATACTATGTTCGGCACGCCCGTTGTTATAAGCTCTATCATCTCACCGGTCAGGAACCAGCCCTCGCCGGTACAGTGTCCAAGCTGCAGAACGCTCTTTGCGCCCTCGGCTATCTCCGCGATATGTCCCGGTGCGCGTGACGCGAACTTCGGATTTGCCTTCATGACCTTTACCGCATGCTTTCTGTAGGTTTCCATGCCCCATATAGCAAGGTTGCAAAGGCGCGCCGTAGATGCCTTCATGCCGAGATTGTCGCGCTTGAAGTTGTTATTATACAGGCAATAGAGCATGAAGTCCGCAAGACCCGGCATGACCGCCTCGCCGCCCTCGCTCTCGATAACGCCAACAACGTCATTGTTCGCATCCGGCTGGAATTTAACGAGTATCTCACCGACAACGCCTACGCGCGGCTTCTTTACCGTCTCATCTATAGGTATCGCGTCAAAGTCCGCTACGATCTCGTCAATGACCTTTTTAAGCTTTAGTTTGGACTTATTGTGGTGGAGAATGTCATTATATAGCCTCCGCTGCCAACGGTTATAGACCTCGTTTGTTTCGCCCTCGTGTATCTCGTACGGACGTATGCGCTGCGTGCAGGAAAGAAGCAGATCGCCCCAGGTACAAGCCTTCAGCAGCCCGTCAACGAGCCTCGGCGTTATCTTAAAGCCGGGATTGCCTTCAAGTCCCGATACATTCAGCGAGATGACCGGCACCTGTCCGTAGCCTGCCTCCTTTAACGCCTTTCTCAGGAACGCTATGTAGTTTGTCGCGCGGCAGCCGCCTCCGGTCTGGGTTATCATTATCGAAGTCTTGTCCGGATCACATCTGCCGCTTATAAACGCGTTTACAAGCTGACCGGTAACCATGATGGACGGATAGCAGGCGTCGTTGTTGACGCTTTTAAGTCCCGCCTCGACGTCCTCCGGTGTCGCGTGCTCAAGCACCATCGCATTATAGCCGCAGGAACGGAAAACCGCCTCGAACAGACCGAAGTGTGTCGGACTCATCTGCGGGAAAATTATCGTATGGTTCTTTCGCTCCTCCTCGGTGAACTTTACGCGGCTTATGGTGTAGTCCTCGACCTTATGCGGAACAAAGTCGCTGTCCGCGCGCTCCTTCACCGCCGCCTTGAGCGAGCGGACGCGTATACGGGCTGTGCCAAGGTTGGAAACCTCGTCTATTTTAAGTGTTGTATATATTTTCTCGTGAGACTGCAATATCTCCATGACCTGATCGGTCGTTACCGCGTCAAGACCGCAGCCGAAGGAGTTGAGCTGTATAAGCTCAAGCCGGTCGTTCTTTATTACCTCCGATGCCGATTCATAAAGACGCGTATGGTACGCCCACTGGTCAACAACGCGGATATCGCGTTTGAGGTGACCGAGATGTGCGACGCTGTCCTCTGTGAGCACAGCAAATCCGAGCGAGTTTATCATGTCGGGTATGCCATGATTTATCTCCGGATCTATATGATAAGGTCTGCCGGCAAGGACTATGCCGCGCTTGTTATGGTCGTCAAGCCATTTTATGACCTCTTCGCCCTTGGCGCGGATGTCGTTTTTGTATGCCTTCAGCTCCGCAAACGCCGCTTCTGCCGCCGCGTCTATCTCTTTAAAGGTGATATCGGCATAATACGGTTTCAGTGCCTTTGACATCTGTCGCTTGAATGACGGCTTATCGGCAAGGTTTATAAACGGATAGAGGAAGGTCACATCCTCCTCTCGCAGTATATCCATATTGTTATATATGACCTCGGGGTAGGAGGTCACCATCGGGCAGTTGAAGTGGTTGCCCGCCGCGCTGTATTCTATCTGCTCATACGGTATGCAGGGGTAGAATATAGTCTTGTATCCGCGGTCTATAAGATCCTGGATATGTCCGTGAACAAGCTTTGCCGGATAGCAAGCGCTCTCCGATGGGATGCTGTCGATACCCTTCTCGTAAAGCTTGTGAGTACTGCGGCCGGAGAGCTTTACCGAAAAACCAAGCTCTGTAAAGAATGTAAACCACAGCGGATAGTTCTCGTACATATTCAGCACCCGCGGCATAGCTATAGTGCCGCGTGCCGCGTCCTCAGTTTTTATCGCCTTATAGCGGAATGCGCGTTTATATTTGTAATCGTAAAGATTGGGTATGTCCTTGTTTTTCTTTTCCTCGCCCGCGCCACGCTCGCAGCGGTTGCCCGATACGAATTTTGAGCCGTCGCCGAAGTCTGTCACTGTGAGCTGACAGTGGTTGTTGCACTTCTGGCAGCGTGTAAGCGTGGTTTCAAATGTGAACGAGTCCAGCTCGTCCGCTGTGATTATGTCACACTCGCCGCCGCTCCAGCGCTCCCTTGCGATAAGCGCGGCGCCGAACGCGCCCATTATGCCGGCAATGTCCGGACGGATAACGTTCTTTTCGGTAAGCAGCTCAAAGCAGCGCAGGATCGCGTTGTTCATAAACGTGCCGCCCTGCACGACTATCTTTTCGCCCATTAGCGATGTGTCGCGCAGCTTTATTACCTTGTACAGCGCGTTTCTGACTACCGAATAGGACAGACCTGCGCTGATATCGCCAACGGTCGCGCCCTCCTTCTGAGCCTGCTTTACGCGTGAGTTCATAAACACTGTGCAGCGCGTGCCGAGATCTACGGGGTTATCGGCTGTAAGAGCCTCCTTTGAGAAGGCTATGCTGTCCATGCCGAGCCCTTCGGCAAAGGTCTGTATAAACGAGCCGCAGCCGGAGGAGCACGCTTCGTTGAGCATGATCGAGTCTATAACGCCGTCTTTTATCTTCATGCACTTCATGTCCTGTCCGCCGATGTCGATTATGAAGTCAACACCGGGGGAGAAGTGGTTTGCCGCCTTATAGTGCGCGATAGTCTCTATCTCACCCTCATCGATGCGAAACGCTGTCTTGAGAAGCTGCTCGCCGTAGCCGGTGGTGCAGCCGTTCGCTATATACGCGCCTCGCGGCAGCTTTGAATACAGATCGCGCATGATGTTGAGACCGCGTGTTATCGGGCTGCCCTCGTTCTTGCCGTAGTAATCATATATTATTTCATCGTTTTCGTTTATAACAACACATTTTATCGTTGTCGAGCCAACGTCAAGACCTAAGAATACCGGTCCTCGGGCTTTGGAGATATCGCCGCGCTTTGCTCTGTCCTTTGCGTGACGCTCGTCAAATTCGCGCTTGTCCGCCTCTGTCTCAAACAGCTTGGGCATACGCGTGATCTCCGCGTCAACGCCCTTGGAGTTTATAAGCGCTGTTTTCAGCTCATCAAGAGTTTTTGTCGTGTTGCCTTCATGCATCAGTGCAGCGCCGAGCGCTACGAACACCTGCGCGTTTTCGGGTATTCTGAAAGAGGATGCGTTTTCACGGAGCGTATCCTCAAACTGCCTCCGCAGCTGCGGCAGGAAGTGAAGCGGACCGCCGAGGAACACGATATTTCCTTTTATGGGACGTCCCTGGGCAAGACCGGAGATGGTCTGCGTTACGACAGCCTGCAATATCGATGCCGCCACGTCCTCGCGCGCCGCGCCCTCGTTAAGGAGCGGCTGCACATCGGACTTTGCAAACACGCCGCAGCGCGCAGCTATTGGATATATGGTCGTGTGCTGCTCCGCAAGCTCGTTCAGCCCGTCCGCGTCGGTTTTCAGAAGTATGCTCATCTGGTCAATAAAGGAGCCTGTACCGCCGGCGCAGGTGCCGTTCATGCGCTGTTCCAGTCCGCCGGAGAGATACAGTATTTTTGCGTCCTCGCCGCCAAGCTCGATAACCACATCGGTGTCAGGTAAAAAGGTTTCTATTGCGGTTTTATTTGCTATTACCTCCTGCACGAACGGCAGCTCAAGCATTTTTGAAAGCAAAAGACCGCCTGAGCCGGTTATCACCACCGAAAACGGCGTGTCGCCGGTAACGGAGCGAACCTCGTCAAACAGCGCAAGCACCGTGCTCTTTATATCGGAAAAATGCCGTCTGTATTTGGAGTATAGTATTTTATTGTTTTCGTCAAGAACGACTACCTTTACAGTGGTCGAGCCAACGTCAATTCCAATATGAAGCTTACTCAAATCTGTAACCTCCCTGATCGTTATGTTATAGATTATGATATTTCTCTATTCTATATTATAGTGGTTTTATGTTGATTAGTCAAGTAATTTTGTCGAAAAAAGTTTTTCCACAGGGATTGCAATAGCGTTTTTTTTATGTTAAAATGTTAGGTGATATAAGGTGGAAGGATGATAGATCAATATGAAAAACGAACTTGTGATCGTGCTTGATTTTGGCGGGCAGTACAATCAGCTTATCGCGCGGCGTGTGCGTGAGGAGAAGGTGTATTGTGAGGTTTTGCCATACAAGACGAGTCTCGATCAGATCAGGGCAAAGGAACCGAAGGGTATAATCTTTACCGGAGGTCCCAACAGTGTGTATGATCCCGCGTCACCGCATTATGACAAGGCAATATTTGAGCTTGGCATACCCATTCTCGGTATCTGCTACGGGTCGCAGCTAATGGCGTATGAGCTGGGCGGCAGCGTTGCAACTGCGCCCACGCGCGAATACGGCAAGACGGAGGTAAGGACATCGCAGAGCGTACTGTTTGAGGATGTGCATGAAAAGACTGTTTGCTGGATGAGTCATACGGACTATATCGACCGTGTGCCGGAGGGGTTTAAGGTAACTGCATATTCAAAGGCGTGTCCGTGTGCGGCGTACGAGGATGCGGAAAGAAAGCTGTATGCTGTGCAGTTCCATCCTGAGGTGAACCACACAGAGGAGGGGCAGCGGATGCTGCATAACTTCCTTTACCGTGTTTGCAAATGTCGTGGCGACTGGGTGATGAAGGATTACGCAAAGCGCGCTGTAATGGAGCTGCGCGAGAAGATAGGGGACAGAAAGGTGCTGTGCGCGCTTTCAGGCGGTGTGGACAGCTCTGTTGCGGCGGTGATGATCCACAAGGCGGTAGGTGATCGGCTTACCTGCGTGTTTGTAGATAACGGACTTCTGCGAAAAAACGAAGGCGATGAGGTCGAAACGGTTTTCAGAAAGCAATACGATATAAACCTTGTCCGCGTGAACGCTCAGGAAAGGTTTCTCGGCAGACTCAAGGGTGCTGTCGAGCCGGAGGCTAAGCGCAAGGCGATAGGCGAGGAGTTTATACGCGTGTTTGAGGCGGAGGCTGAAAAGATAGGCAAGGTGGACTTCCTTGTCCAGGGCACGATCTATCCTGATGTCATCGAGTCCGGCGCGGGAGACGCGGCAGTGATAAAGAGTCATCACAATGTCGGCGGACTGCCGGAGCATGTCGATTTCAAGGAGATAATAGAGCCGCTCAGAGATTTATTCAAGGATGAGGTGCGCAGACTCGGAATAGAGCTTGGTTTGCCGGAAAAATTCGTTTGGCGGCAGCCCTTCCCCGGCCCGGGCCTTGCGGTGCGCGTCATAGGCGAAATAACGGAGGAGAAGCTTGATATACTGCGCGATGCGGACGCGATATTCCGGGAGGAGATCGCGCGCGCGGGACTTGACCGCAGCATAAACCAGTATTTTGCCGTAATTACCGATATGCGCAGCGTCGGCGTTATGGGCGACGGCAGAACGTATGACTATACTCTTGCGCTTCGCGCGGTAACGACCGACGATTTTATGACCGCCGACTGGGCAAGAATACCCTATGATGTGCTTGAAAGAACATCAAACCGTATCGTGAACGAGGTCAAAAACGTGAACAGATTGGTGTACGACATCACAAGCAAACCGCCCGCTACGATAGAGTGGGAATAAACGCAAAACCCCGAAAACCGTTGATTTTATGCGGTTTTCGGAGTTTTACTTTTGGTCTGTGGCATTAATTTGGCATTATCAGAGTAAATTATATATCATAATCAGTCATATACTTATTATATAATTTATTTCATATTGTTTAATTTTATTGCAAGTTCATCCTGTTTGTTCGGGTACAAATGACCGTATATATTCATTGTCGTGGTAACATTTTCGTGCCCGAGCCGTTCGGATATGAGGAAAATGCTATACCCCATATCTATAAGGAGCGATGCGTGCGAGTGCCGCAGGTCATGAGTTCGGATTTTCTTTACTCCGGCCAACGGAGCGCATCGGCTTATTTCTCTTCCAATAAATCCTTTTGTGAAATAGAATAACCTATCATTCGGCTGGACACCGTATAATCTTGAGATATAGTCTTTAACTTCGTCATATAGGAAGTCAGGCATAGATATATCTCTGACACTTTTAGGAGTTTTCGGAGTTGTTATCATATCCTCGCCGCCAACATGAGCAAAGGTCTTTGTTACTTTCAGTTTCTTTTCGTCTGTTATATCTGCCGGTGTCAGAGCAAGAAGCTCGCCTTCCCGGATCCCGCACCAGAACAATATTTCAAATGCCACATAAGCAGCAGGTTTGTTTTCAACTTGGATAACTTTCTTGTACTCGTCAAGTGTCCATATTTGCATAGCAGAAGCGTTTTTCTTGCCAATGCTTCCGGCAGCTCTGCAAGGATTATTGGGCAAGTTATAATATTTGACCGCATAGTTCATGATGGCTGACAGCTGATTGTGGATAGACTTTTGATATGTAGGAGCGTATCCGGCTTTCAGTATTTCATTTTGCCACATTCTCACTGTAGTAGGAGTTATCTCGCTTATCTTTAATTTTTTAAAATATGGCGTTAGCTTTTCTTCGAATATGCTTATTTTATTTTGGATAGTAGTTGCCTTCAGACGAGTTTTCAGATCCTTAAAATACTCGTCAACAAGCATTTCAAAAGTAATATCAACATCTCTTTGCTCTTTGTTTAAAAACTCTCGCTCAAACTCCTTGGCTTCGCGCTGGGTTTTAAATCCGCGCTTCTTTTTAAGTTTTTTATTGCCTGTCCAATCGGTATAGTAAAAAGAGGCATACCATGTACCGCGATCTTCGTCTTTATATGCCGGCATCGTCGTCCTCCCTTTCTGTGTCGCCGAGGAGCTTATGTATGTATTCAAGAACCAGCTCCGCATCCTTCTGCGTTAATGTGTTAAACTTTTCAATGATATATTCTATATCGTTTTTCATGAAAAGCACCTCCTATATAATAATGTTACGGTTATTTTACAACATTATTACACGACAAAACGCCGGTCGTTAGGAAATAACTTATAACGATAGAATATGTCGAATAAGAGAACAACCGCCAAGCGGCGGCTGTTAATTCAGGGTATGCTCCATTGGGTATTTGCGTTGCGTGGCAAAAAGAAACCTTTAATGCAGTTCGGATTGCGAACACAGATCTGAATGTGCGATTTGTCCTTAAATCCCGATCCTTGATATAGTTCTGTGCCCTCTATAAACACACCTCTAACAGAATCAAAAGACGGCAATGGACTTGCGTCACGAAGTTTGTGCATATCCTCTATGATAGCGCAATCTAAGTCCCTTAATAGTAAATCGGTATTTTTTCCAATATTTCTGTTTTGTGGGAGAACTTTTCCTAATGCATCACAACTCTCAACAAAAAGAGAGTAATGTTCTCTTAACAATTCCATACTACGGCTATCGAGCAAATTAAGGCAGTATCCCAGATCTATTACGGCACCAATAACGGCAGGTGTTGTAACTTTTCTTTGGTTTTCCGCCCACTGCCAAGCTCTACGCAGATTTTGTTCCCAAAAGTACATTCCATGTCCAAGCCAATCATAATTATTTTTGCTCTCATCTAATTCGGCTTCCCCATTTATTACTTTTTCGGCAACTGTCTTGTCGCAACCATGGAAACCTATTACCAAATTTGGAACATTGGTGTACATTCGATGTTGAATATCGTTTATCATTTGTTTACAATTACCTTTTCATAAGGAGGTCTAACATGCCCTCTGGAATCCATTATGCCTGCTTCTATCCATCTGCGTTCTATTTTTTTTATAGCACCGGAAACATTCTTCCCAGCTCTTTTTGCAGCATTGACCTTTTTAAGATATGCTAAATATTCACGCTGATAGCGAATGAATTCTTCTTCAGTTTTGGGCAAAGACGGCTCTTTTAGTTTCATGGTTTTAATCCGTAATCTCACAAAATCATCTCCTCGTTATTATAGTATCATATTCCATGCAATATGTCACGGACATTTTTGCCTTTCATGATTTTAATGTGGGTAAATCCAATCTCTTTAATTCTGAACGTAGTAATTCTCTCCGTTTGAAATCTGAATTTAATTATTCATACCAATCCAATAACAGTGATGGAAGATCAGCTGAATTTGTTTCATCAATGATTTTACAATACAAAGTATATTGTGTACCGACAGAAAATTTATGTGGAATGTCACTGTAATTATATTTTACATTATATTGCGTACCATCAGAACACTTAATTATAAAGTTCCAGTACGAATTTCTATCTGTAATATTATCAAGAGTATAAGTTGACATTATACCCGTGACTTTTACTTTCATATCTTTATTTAATAATGGATTTTGTGCAGTATCGTAGTCGACTGGTAAATATTCTGCTTTTTCTTCTTCGGACAATCCTCCAATATTGCTGTCAAAAACATTTAGCTCATCCAGTTCCAAACCGCCATAATAACGAGTCCCAACAGTATAAAGCTTGTAGCCGTTAATACTGAATATCTCTGATTGAAGTGATGGTTTAAATGAATTGGCAATTTCTTGTGCTTTTGTTTTTGCTTCGTTTAAAGATATTGACTTATCTACATGCATAACAGTAGCAGCAAATACATCTTTGACATACTGAGGATTTGACATTGCGTCAGTAAAATTTATTCGTTGCATAAATACGCCTCGTTCGTTGCATTCCATATGTATATTAAATAGTTTAGAACCGAAATAATATACTGCAGATGTTGAGTCATCATATATATCTATATAATCAAGTGTTGCTAAATCTTGATTAACAGTATGCAAACAATCAATGAAATCTATCACCATATTGTTTTCTGCTGCCGGGAACGGAGAATTATCTGCCGTCAATACAGTGGGATCATACCTTTTAAAGCCTGCATATTGAGAATATGGAATAGGTGTTGCAGAAGGGGCTGTAGTTTCTGTTTTTGTGTTGATAGTGTTTGTTTTTATATTATTAGTTATTGCAATAATTATAAACATAATTACAATGATAACTACAAATGCAATCAGTCCCCAAATCGGTCTTTTAGGTGCTTTTGGGGTTACATTTAGTTCTGATGAAGCATTTGCCGATACATCGGAATTAATTGAATCTGTCGAATTCATATTGTCCATGGTAAAACCCTCTTTCTGTGGTGCTTTGTAATTATATTATATCAAAAAATAACTCCGCTTCAATTGTTTTTCTGAGAAGCTATGAAGTCTACATAGTTTCTTACTTGCTTTATTTGTTCCGGGGTGAGCTGATTAAGTCCTTTTAATAGTTCGTCATATTGTTCTGGAGTAGGCGAATGCTGTGTATCGGTTTTTCCGAGTAAATAGTCCGTGGATACTCCGAAAGTATCAGCAAGAATGATTATTTCATCAGCTTTTGGCTTTGATTTGCCATTTTTCCAGTCGGTAATATAGCTTGGATTTTTGCCGAGTAATTCGCAAAGTTGCTTGTTTGAATATCCTTGCTCTTTTGCGATGTTAAGAATATTCTTAACAAAATCCATAAAAATCACCTCCGGAAGTTATACAACTTTTACAAAAATCAGAATAATCTTAAAATCATGTTGACATTAAGAATAATCTTAATTATAATTAATGTATAATACAAAACAGTCAACCAAAACAACAATGTTTTGTATTATAATTCGCTATGAAATATGTGCTCTATCAGGAACACATGACCATCAGGATCTGGGGTTGTGGTCATCAAACCTTTTGTGCACATATCATCACAGGCAAGCTGAACAATGTCTTTATTGTATTTGTTATCGAGCAATGTCACAACATCTTCTATATACAAAGGCATTGGAACGACCGTATGTTTAAATGCTTGTCGTATGTCATTAACACAAGCAGATATAAGTGTTGAGTTCATGTGATTCACCTTCTTATATTTGTTATAACCCCGGAAAGGAGTTTAATATGAGTCGATACAAGCTTAAGCCGCCGGGACTTTACGGCAATATGATCGAGCCGGATTTGTCTCTGTGCGTAAGCTGCGAGCGTGCGCAAGAATGCCCGGACCGCACAGACGACAGAAAAGATATCGTCAAATGCGTGATAGTATGCGAGTACTACACCAACAGTAACAAGCGCGTACGAAATGCAGACGGCTACACCGAAGAGAGTGAGGTAAATCCGAATTTATGCAAAAAATGCGCTTGCTGCGACTTCTGCCTTATGCACAGATATATTCGGTGCAGAGAAAATCCAGCAGCAGGATATAGTGTCTGTAATAGGTTTATAGCCATTGATTAATTTTTCTCATTATATAACATTAGTATAACACAAAAGTATCATAATGTCAATCAAGAAAGGAGGCATTTTTGTGAAAGTGAAAGATGTTCCTCAGTGGGGGATCGAGGTAAAAAAAACGCTGCTTGACAGGCGTATGACGGTAGATCAATTAGCAACTGAGCTTAATATGTCAAGACCGTACATCAACAATATCATCAACGGTAAATTTATTATCCCGAAAACCCAGGAGAGAATATGCAAACATTTAGGTATTCCCTCTGAATAACTTCCTTATGAAATATAGTTTATCACAAAAAGGTAGGTGAAATCAATGGGAAGTCAACCCACGAAAGCCGCTGATAATATGTACTGTCAGTGCAGATTAGCAGCTTCAAAATATAATGATAAGCTAAAGAGCCGCGAAGGAGCCGCAGAAATGCTTGGGCTTTCATCGTCTACGCTTGCAAGCTACGAGCTTGGGCTGACAAAGGTCGTGCCGGTGGAAAGTATAATGTTAATGGCGGAGCTATACGGAGCTCCGGAGCTTAAGAGATGGTACTGCAATAACATGTGTCCTCTTGGGGAGGAGCTGCCGCCTGTGGAGATCGCAGATCTGGACAGGCTGACCGTAAAACTTCTATCGGTGTTGAAGTGCACGGCTCAGATCAAAGAGGATATGCTGAATATAGCAGCTGACGGGGTGGTAAGCGCAGATGAACAGCCAAAAATGGAAAGCGTGCTTGCTGCGCTGAAAGATATTGTAGCGGTATCATCATCGCTCATGCTATGGGCGGAGAAGAATATCGGGAAAGGGGTGTAAAAATGAGTCAGTCGTTGGTTCAGAGAGATTATTATAATGTAGATCAGGTAACGGAACTAATAGGTATGTCAAAATCGTTTTGCTATAAATTAGTCCAGAATCTGAACAAGGAATTAAAGGATAAAGGTTGCATCACCTTTCCGGGCAAAGTCCCCAAGAGGTATCTCCAAGAGAGGTTATATTGCGGTCAGGATATGATTACATAATGCTTTATGGCTCACATCGCTTACGGAGCGGCGGAAAACTTTCCACTTGCCGATGGTCATAGTTTATATGAATCTCTCCGTTAAATATATTCGTCACGCGTCCGGACGTTAAAGGACAACTGCCGCCGGCGTGAATGTCGGTCGCAAAATCCGCCGTTCTGTAGGCGGTGTGAGTAGAAATACCATACCAGTAAAGGGGGTGAGAGTTTTTGAGTTGGGAATATGTTTGTCCGTTGTGCGGAGCCAATCTTGATCCCGGCGAAATGTGCGATTGCACAGAGCCAGGAGGAGATCATGAAAAAATTGAGCTTTACGAAATCAACGGGCAAATATCACTATTTGATAATGAAAGCGAGGTGTAGAAGTGGACTGGCAGTCGTTAGTCGAAGAATGTTCGGGCTTTTCTGTATCACAGGAGGAAGTGACAGAATATATGCCAGACGCAAAAAGAAAGCTTAATGGCATTATAGACCACGAAGGAGATGCCGATGGAACGAGAAATGAAGCTTGCTATCTGGCAATGCTTCTTGGTGAGATCATATTAGTCGAAAGGCTTTCAAAACTCATGATAAAATGAAAGAGAGCACTCATTAAATGAAATGCCCTCACAGACCATTTTCATTTTATCATAAAAATTTTAAAAAATCAAGTATTTGGAGGAAATTTTTATGAATGACATTCAAAATCTTAAATCACAGTATAGTAATTGTAATTTGCTCATGCCTCTGGCAACAGAGACACAGCTAAATCCGTACTATAAGTATACGGTAACTACTGTTAATGTTGATCTGTCGGAGAACACCGGCGATATATTCAAGGTCGGAACAATCAAAGTAAATGGACAATGGGTTGAACTATTTTCGCCCGCTAAACCGCTTCTTATGAAGCTTGCAGCTGCTGCCGGCATTCAGTTTGATCCTAATCATACTTACGGTACATACATAAGCAAAAACATATACAAAGCAAAGGCATACGGCGCAATGCGTATGGCGGACGGCACAGGCAAAACTCATTGCGACGAAAAGGTAATCAGTCTTGATGATGAAGAAGATAAGTATCGCATGGAATTCATGGATAAAGCCGTACAAGGCATTGTCGATCAGAAAGCGGCAACTGAAACGGCGAAGATGTTTCCGGGCGGCGAATGGATAGATACCGTTGATAAGTTTAATAAGCCCGTCAAAGCATATAAAGTGCAGGAAAAGGACAGACAGGCTTATATTGATAGGTCGGTAATGGTGAACATGATGCTACTTAGAAAGACATTCGCAGAGAAAGCAATGACCGGCGCTATACTCAGAGTCGTGCGAGCTTTGATAGGTCTTAAAGGCACATATACAAAACAGGAACTGCAAAAACCGTTCGCGATACCGAGAGTGACGTTCTCGCCGGATTATAATAATCCGGAGGTAAGACAGACTATGTTAAGCATGGGAATGAACTCTATGGGTAATATGTTCGGTACAAGTTCCGTGCCAGCGGCTCTGCCCGAAACTCCGGCAAAAGACGTCGTGAACATGGATTTTGATCCGGAAGAGTTCGCTGGCAATCCTGCATTTATTTCTGATAAAGTAGATGATCCGATGGATGGACTTGAGGAATTAGATAGCGGATATCAAGAGGAATACGAGGGTCCGTTCCCTGATGAAACCGCATCTTCGCCAAGTGCAGCCGCCGATGCCGGTAACGCAAGCGGTGATTTTTGCGCCAACTGCGGCAGAGCTGTATCCGCGAAGGTTGCATCATATAGCGGAAACAAGTTTGGGCGCGTGCTCTGCATGAGCTGCCAGAAAGGAGCTTGATTATGTTTATTGTAAATCAAAATGGGGATACATCAATAAATGTTGATACTATCGACATGTTTGTTGCCGTAAAAGCCAAGCAAGAAGATGATAACCAGTACCCATTGGTAGTTGTCATAAGCGGTAATTTCGAAGAACCTGTTGGCAGATATCGTTCTTTGGAGGAATGCAGAATAGCAATAGATATTATTTCCGAGAGTATTAATCGTAATAAGCCAAAGATAAAGGCACCTTCTCGCGAGGTAGCCTAACATTGCGATTTTTGTATAGAGAAAATCACCCAATAGTCGCTCGGTGAATAGAAATAATTTTTGTGCAAAGGGTATTATGTTGATGGCATATAAAATTTTTAGATTACTCTAATATTGACATTATTCTGAATATAGTATATAATATATTAAAATATGGAGGTTTTATTTATGGAAATTTTGACGATTAAAGAAGCAGGTGAATTATGGGGTATATCAAAAAGAAGAATAGCTACTCTTTGCAAACAAGGAAGGATTCCCGGAGCTGTAAAGGCTGCCGGTGTGTGGATTCTGCCGCTTGACAGTAAAAAGCCCGCTGATGCCAGAATTAAAAGCGGTAAGTATGTGAATTGGAGAAGCAACATGGATATGTCATCAAGTGATTATAAAAGTAATCTTAAAAACATAAAGGGCACGTTTGCAGTTGAAGGAATGGATATAAGCGACGATTCCATATCAAATTTGAAGCGTCTTGCAACCGGTGAAGCTTCCTGCTCTGAAATTATAGAAGAACTAAAGCAAAAGTATATGCAAAGGGTGTAATTTAAAATGTTTTCTAAATATGAGGTTTATACTATAACGCAATCGTTGTACTGCTATCCGGATACAAACATCCTGAAAAATAAATTGAATATAAAAGATTTTGAATTACTAAAGAAAGCGGAAGAAGAAATAACTGCTGTAAAACAGCTGGAGCTTTTGCAAAATCCTATAAGAGGAAATTTTACAAAAACACATCTGCTGCATATTCATAAACTCCTTTTTGAGGATATTTATCCTTTTGCAGGCAAAATACGAAAAGAGCAGATAAGCAAAGCTGATACAATGTTTTATCCACCGAACTTGATTGATAGAGAACTTGATAAGGTATTCGCTAAAATAAAAGAGAAAAATATGTTAAAAGAAAAAGATGAAAATAAAACTTTTGATAATTTAGCTTACGTAATGGCAGAGCTTAATATTATACACCCATTCAGAGAAGGAAACGGCAGAACAATCCGCGAATTCATTCGTTTGATGGCAAAGAAGTTGGGTTGCAATTTGAATTGGGGTAATGCGACTAAAGATGAAATTCTTGAAGCATCAATTCGTTCAGTTGATGATTATAAAGCGCTGATTGGCGTTTTGAGAGAGTGCGCTTTATAGAATAGCGTATTTAGAATCTTTGAGTACAAAAACTTTTGAAAACAAACTACGAGATAACAAGTCATGAAATATGAGCAATAAAATTAAGGCAATTTAAGAAAAATCACCTTGATTAACTCCCTGTGAAACGAGTGGGAAACACCCAAAAAAACAGAAAGAGTATACATAAAAACCGGCTACACAATTTGAACCGACCTCCGATCGTCAGGTTTTTGATCTGACTTGGGAGTCGGTTCAGCTTTTGCGGGTATTTAGTTTACTTCTGAGCAAACATAATAATGTATGATTTAGATCAAGAATTATTTTTCATAAAATTGACGGGTATTCTCATCATAGCCTAATTCGGTTTCTGTGAAATCACCATAATCAGTACTAAGATCTTCCTCCAAACGAATATATTTGCCGTTCTCTTCGACTATGCTTCCGTTTAATGGGGATATATCAGGTATAAATGCTTTTCCGTTGTTACACCCATATAGGTTTGACCAACCGCTTATACCACTTGTGCTTGTTTCCACAACAATAAATTTACCGTTTGGTACAACGATTTGTCCCGCATAACGCGCATATCCCGTCGGGAGGGTTTCTACATAATATAAATTATCGCTGGAATCAATGAAATAAATTTCAGCATCGACCATTTCCCATGTGAGAAACTCATCCTCCGTACTTGTACCGGTGATAACATAAGCCTCCGCCTTACCATCATCATCATAGTCATCGGGAAGCAGATACATATAATCGGTTATATTGTTATCATTGAGGATTTTTTTGTAATTAGTAGCAGCGTAGACATCAGTAAAGTCTTCATCAGAAGATGTATTTGCATATAGCTTTACAGCGTTGTATACTAACATAATAGCCTGTTCACAGGTAGTGTTCGCCTTAGGTGCAATATAATTATCTCCAACGCCTTGCATGATCCCGTTATCATAAGCAAAATTAACCGAAGGCAGTGCCCAATCACTTATAGAATCTAAATCCGCAAAACTGTTATTCTTATATCTGTTTATGTTTACGGACTTTACAGCTTTATCTATCATCCTGACGATCATAGTGGCAATTTGCTCTCTTGTAATTAAATCATTTGGCGCAAATATACCGTATCCATAACCGGTTACAATACCTAAATTTGCAGCCTTCATAATCTCATTATTCTGTGTATCATTAAATGAGATATTGCCGGACGTAGCTTGATTTCCGCTGATTTTCTGGTACGCCAGAACAACAAGCTCGCAAAACTGCTCTCTCGTTATATTTGCTTGATAGTCAAGAGTTACAGCGTCGGTTATAATCCCTTCGTTTTTGGCATCTGTAACTTCGTTCAATGCCCAATCAGAAGGCGTGTTTGACGCTGAAACGTTGATTGTGGTCATAGTTAATAACAATACACTCAGCATTATGGATAAAAACCTTTTCATTATGAATATTCCTTTCATATTTTAAAATTATTCAATTACATTCTAACATAAACTTATAATAACTTCAATCAGCAAATCATACAATCATTACACTATAAATCATATAATCATTACAACATAACTTATACAAGCATTCCGGACTCCGGCTTATCGGAATGGCAACCGTCCCCTTGGCAAGCGCAAATAAAGGGAAATGTGCAGCAAACCTGCGCCGCCGGAATCGGAAGATAAATTTCTGTTTATCGGGGAGTGTCAACTCCCCCCGGCGCTATCGCGCCGACCCCCTCAAGAGGGGGTCAAGTATCGGTGTACCACAATTCTTGCCTCCCTCTTGAGGGAGGTGGCAGCCCGTAAGGGCTGACGGAGGGAGTCCGACAAACTGAAATTTACAATTTTATTCGCAAGAAACTTACTGTTTTTAAAAACTTAAAAATTATGCCGTTAGGACTTGCAACGGGGGGAGATATGTGATATAATATCAAGTGACAAAATGTGAGGAGGATATAAAAATGACATTACTCATAACTGTATTTGCGGCGATAATATCGACCGTGCTGTGGTATACAAAGCCGGATGGCGGCATGAGGATGGGCGCGCTTTCTCTGATGTTTTGGGGCGCATCGCTGATGTGGCTTGTTGACGCGGTTGTGGAATACATAGAGCTTGGCGCCGAATATTTTACGCCGTCGGGCGCTGATATGCTTAATGACGCATATTTAGGCTTATCGGTCGTTGCGCTCGGACTTGTGATCTGGCTTGTCATTGTCCTTCTAAAGGATGATAAGGGAAGGTTGAGATCCAAGATAAAATAACATAAAAAAGGGGCGTCTGAAGCCCCTTTTTTATCTATTAAGAAATTAGTACCGATAAGTACTAATTTCTTAATAGCAAAAAAGTCTACCTATTGGAGTGGAGCGTTAGCGGAACGACCGTCCCGATAGGGACTTTTTTATAGAAGTCCTTTTCTGTTCAGGTCAAAATCGACAAGCTCGGTTGTGCACGTTATAAATTCATTCATTGTTCTTTCGTCAAGATACGGGTATTCACGGTCAAGAACGCGGTCTCCGGCGTTTGCATAGTAGTCTGCGATGAACGCAGTCTGAACGGTGAGCTGTCCCGGCTCGTAGTAGGGCAGATAGTCTTTTACCGGCTTGCGCTCGGCAAGCATTTTGTACGGTTCAAAATCCGGATGCTCACGCAGGAATTTGAAATCAAGATCATACCAGTCGCCCTTTATTACCCGTAAAAAGTCAGGGTCATCACGGTATTCGTCCGCGTATTTTATCTTTGTGGGTAAATACATTGTGCTCGACCATATTATGTCTGTTATAAGATGAATATAGTAGCCGAGGTAGAAATAATAATCCCCGTCACGCTCGCGGTCCTTCAGATACGTGTCTAAGAATTTCCAATATTCACAGTATAGCTTAACTCCGCCTGGTGCCCAGTGTGTTACCTCCGGAGGCGGCATAAATTCTCCGTTGCTATCCTTTTTGCCATAGCCGCAGTCGGGAGCGACCGAGCCAAGAACAAATTCACGCTTATATTTCGCAGGTATATCACCGCGTTTGATGTATTCGTCTGCCAGCCTCAGATGTACTATCCATGTTGCCATTAAACGGCTCCTTTCATCCTCATGCATAGTGTCATGCATAAATATCCTTTTTCCTATGAATATTATACTATTTTTATGACTGAAATGCAAGTTGAAATACGACGGTTTTTTTGTGGCGTATTTCGGTTTGTTTGTGCTAATTGCCGTTTTTAATGACATATTTTTTAATATTAGCTTGATATAGCGCACGTTATGTGGTATACTGTCTGTATATCAGATACAGGCAATGCCCTCAAGTTAACGTATGCTTACGAGTATTACCCGCTAAACCTGACGACATTGCGATACAGGAGAAGGATCATGTATTTATCAGATAAATGGGAAGATTACAGAATAGTTGACGCATCCGGCGGTGAGAAGCTCGAATACTGGGGCAGATACCTGTTGCGCCGTCCGGATCCGATTGCGGTCTGGGAAGATAAGGGCGACATTCAGGCATGGAACAGTCCTGACGCATGGTATCACCGCTCGGCAAAGGGCGGCGGGAGCTGGCAGGTGTTTAATAAGCATATACCCGACGAATGGCAGATAAAATACCGTGAGCTTGTTTTTAACGTGCGTCCGACAGGGTTCAAGCACACCGGTCTGTTCCCGGAGCAGGCGGTCAACTGGGACTGGATAGCGGAGCTGATAAAAGCGTCAAAAAGACCGGTAAAGGTACTGAACCTCTTTGCCTATACAGGCGGCGCGACCGTAAGCGCGCTTTCGGCAGGCGCGGAGGTCTGCCATGTTGACGCGGCGAAGGGTATCGTAACATGGGCAAAGAAGAATGTCGAAAGCTCGGGACTTGGCGACAGGCGCGTGAGATATATAGTAGATGATGTTGTAAAGTTCGTAAAGCGCGAGCTGCGCCGCGGCAACCGCTATGACGGGATAATCATGGACCCGCCGTCATACGGGCGGGGACCGTCGGGCGAGCTGTGGAAGATAGAGGATGCGCTGTTTCCGCTCGTGAAGGATTGCGTGGAGCTGCTCTCGGACGATCCATTGTTTATGCTGATAAACTCATATACGACAGGGCTGTCGGCAACGGTGCTCAAAAATGTAATGAAAGTAACGGCAAGGAAGCGCTTTGGCGGTGAGATGGATGCTGATGAGATAGGCTTGCCGATCGAAAGCGGAATGATATTGCCGGCAGGAATATCGGGAAGATGGTGGAAGTTATGTTAAAGAACAAAACTATAGTATTGGGCGTGACCGGATCGGTCGCGGCGTATAAGACCGCGAATCTTGCGCGGATGCTCAAAAAGCTTGGCGCGAATGTTCATGTGCTTATGACAAGGAATGCGGAGAATTTTATTAATCCGTTTACGTTTGAAACACTAACGCAGAACAAATGCTTAATAGACACGTTCGACAGAGGCTTTCAGTACAGCGTTGAGCATGTGGCTATAGCTAAAGAGGCGGATGCGGTGATGATCGCGCCGGCATCCGCTAACGTCATTGGCAAGATCGCATCGGGGATAGCGGACGATATGCTGACTACCACCGTTATGGCTTGCCCGTGCAAAAAGATAATAGCGCCTGCGATGAACCATAATATGTATCATAACCCGATATTGCAGGACAATATAGAAAAGCTGAAAAGGTTTGGATACGAGATCGTACCGCCGGAGCGCGGTATGCTTGCAAACGGCGATACCGGTGACGGGCGTATGCCGGAGGAGAGTGTGCTGCTTGAGTATATCCTTCGTGAGGCATGCAGGGAGCATGATCTTGCCGGAAAGCGTGTGCTTGTGACTGCCGGCGCGACCTGTGAGGCAATAGATCCGGTGCGGTATATAACAAACCGCTCCACGGGGAAAATGGGGATAGCCATAGCTCGCGCCGCGATGCACAGAGGCGCGGAGGTGACGCTTATAAAGGCGCGCACGGAGGTAGACGCGCCGCCGCTTATGGATGTTGTTGAGGTCACATCGGCGGAGGATATGTATAACGCGGTAACAAGCCGCGATGCGGATATAGTAATAAAGGCGGCGGCGGTGGCTGACTATACGCCGGAGACGGTAGCGCCGGAGAAAATAAAAAAGACAGACGGCAACGCGGAAATTAAGCTTAAAAGGACAAAGGATATTTTAAAGGCTCTGGGCGCGGATAAGCGGGCGTTTATATGCGGTTTTTCGATGGAGACGGAGAACATCATAGAAAATTCTCGAAAAAAGCTTGTGTCTAAAAATGCGGACATGATATGCGCGAACTCACTGAGGCAGGACGGAGCCGGATTCGGAACGGACACTAATGTGATAACCGTAATAACGGCAGACGGCGAAGAAGAGCTGCCGCTGATGAGCAAGCTTGACGCCGCTCATGCCATACTTGACAGGATCGGAGACATGATAAAATGAGAATGCGCAAAAAGAAAAACTGCGCCGTGCGCATGGAGCGCTGCGCCGCCTTGCGGATAGCGGAGCCGGAGCGGCATAAGGGCGGATGGAAGGATTTGTTCGGCAACGATGCTCCGATACATATAGAGATCGGCTGCGGCAAGGGCGCTTTTATAACCGGCATGGCAAGGGCGCATCCGGATGTGAACTTTATAGCTATAGAAAAGGTGGAGGATGTGATCGTCATGGCTATGGAAAGGGTTATGGCGGCGGAGCTTACGAACGTGAGGTTCATGGATCTTGACGCGGAGCGGATAGAGGACTTTTTCGAGACGGGCGAGGTGTCACGGATATATCTGAACTTCTCTGACCCATGGAAGAAGGGAAAACAGGCGAAGCGGCGGCTCACACATAAGCGGTTTTTAGACAGGTACAAGGCTGTGCTGCCGATCGGCGGCGAGATATGGTTCAAGACCGATAATCAGAAGCTGTTTGAATTTTCGTTGAACTCATTCGCGGAGGAAAACTTCAAGATGAAAAACATAACGCTCGATTTGCATAATTCGGGATTTGAAGGGAATATAGTAACGGAATACGAGCAAAAGTTTTTGGATCTGGGACAGCCTATATACAGGCTGGAGGCAGTATATACGGGATAACCCCGTTTGCGATAGACAGGAGGATCGTGATGAAGCATTTGGGAAACAGAGTTGAGGATGTAAAAATAGCTTATGTCGGCGGCGGCTCACGCGGGTGGGCGTGGGGACTGATGTCAGACCTTGCAAAGGCGGAGGATATGTGCGGTACGGTATATCTCTATGATATAGATCATGATGCTGCGAAAAAGAACGAGGTCATAGGTAACCGCATAAAAAATGTTGACGGCTGCCGCTCGCCGTGGTCATATAAGGCAGTGGAGACGATCGACGAAGCGCTTGCGGGCGCGGATTTTGTGGTAATATCTATCCTGCCCGGCACGTTTGATGAGATGGAATCGGACGTGCACACGCCTGAGAAATACGGCATATACCAATCGGTGGGCGATACCTCAGGTCCAGGCGGAATAATACGCGCGCTGCGCACGATACCCATGCTTGAGGTGATCGCAAAGGCGGTCGAGAGGAATTGTCCCCGCGCGTGGGTCATAAACTATACCAACCCCATGACTGTCTGTATGCAGGGGCTGTATAAGGCGTTTCCGAAGATAAAAGCGTTTGGCTGCTGCCACGAGGTGTTCGGCACGCAGAAGTTTTTGGCGGAGGCTGCGGCAGAAATGCTCGGCATAGAGAAGCCGGATCGGTCGGAGATAAAGATAAATGTCCTTGGCGTTAACCATTTTACATGGATAACAAAGGCTAACTATATGGGCAGGGATCTCTATCCGGTTTACAAGGAGTATTGCGAGAAGCATCAGGACGGCGCCGACCATCAGGCGGACGATAACTGGATGAACAATTTCTTTGTATCGGCGGAAAAGGTAAAGATAAATCTGTTCCGGCGGTTTGGATATATCGCTGCGGCGGGTGACAGACACCTTGCCGAGTTCTGCCCCGGAAACTGGTTTTTGAAGGATCCGGAGACGGTAAGCCGGTGGAAATTTGCGCTCACGCCTGTATCGTGGCGAAAGAATGACCTGAAGGAAAGACTCCGGAAGAGCGCGGAGCTTTATGAGGGAAAGAAGGAGTTTGAGATAAAAGAGACGGGCGAGGAGGGTGTTCGTCAGATGCGTGCCTTGCTCGGACTTGAGGACATGGTAACAAACGTGAACATACAAAACCGAGGTCAGATACCGAACCTGCCGATGGGCGCAGTTGTCGAAACGAACGCGAGGTTCTCCGCCGACAGTGTGGAGCCGGTATTTGCCGGAGAGATACCGCCGGAGATATATCCGCTTGTAAGCCGTATATGCGGCGAGCAGCAGCTTATAAGCGAGGCGTGCGCCGAGCGTGACCTTGAAAAGGCGTTTTGCGCGTTTATATGCGATCCGCTCGTAACAACTATAGACTGGGCTGACGCGAGGAAGCTTTTTGACGAGATGGTAGATAATACAAAGGCGTATTTAGGTGAGTACCTGTAAACTAACATACCGTGGATGTAAAGCTTGTTTTTACATCCACGGTCTTTTAATTTGCGCTATTTAAGGAACATACACGCCCGAAGGCGGGAAAGCAGCGGCGTGTTTGCTTTGTTTTATTTATCCGTTTATGAGTGCCGCGGCGATCGCCGCGCCGAGGTTTTCGGCAGCTGCCTTTGCCTCGGCAAGTGTGTTGCCGTTGCTGCCGACCTCTATAAGGATCGAGCCCTTTGTAACGTGCATATTAAAACGCTCCCGACGCAGGTTGATCGGCCGCATCATGCCGGGATACATTATCTCCGCAGCGCTCTGTATCTTTGCGGCAAGGGAGAGGTTCGCGCGCCAGTACGGATGGTAAAGCCCCATGCTGTCGGTGCCGAGCACAAGCATTGCCTGCGCTGTCTCGCGGCCGTTTACGTTTGCGGCAACACGCAGCTTTGTTCCGTCGGGGTATACGTACGCGTCGCGGTGCAGGTCGATAACGACCTTTACGGAGGGATATTTTTTCATGTCCTCCGTTATGGTATTGAGCGCTCTTGTGTATGAGCCCTGATAGGACGGGTAATCGTGTATGGTCTTATCGTGAACAGTGTGTATGCCGTATGCCTCTATTGATCCGGCAAGCACATCCGCAACCGCGCAGACGTTGTAGTTCTCATTGGTCGTTCGCTCGGACTCGCCGCTCATCTCGTCACCTATGTAGCATTCTGTGGTGTGAGTGTGCATTATAAGCACCTCCGGAGCGTCGGTCAAAGCAGCCTTCACCTCGCTCGGCTGCGCGGCAAGCGCGTCAAGGTCAACGCTGTATCCGGTCGCATTATTAATCTTTAGTCCGTTCGCTGCGATTATCGCGTCGTGTTCCGGCAGCTGCGGAAGCTCGCCGGCGGCAGGCGGCGGTGGCGGCGGCAGCGTGGGTTCGGCCGTTGATATGGGCGTCGCTGTCGGCACAGGTGTGGTAAAGAGTACGGAGGACTGCTCGATTATCGTCTCCGGCTTGTCTGTATCGAAGCCAAGCAGAGTGTTCACGAACCCTTTTATGTTAAACGGTTCGTCCTCGTGCGGCAGACCTTCCTTTATAACGTCCTGCGGTGAGAATGCGGGCGCCGCCTCCGGCATACCGCGGTACGCTCCGATGCAAAGTCCCGCCGCAGCGCCCGCTGCCATAGCAGCCAATGCCGCGGCGGTAAGCCGCTTGTAAAAACGTCTTTTATTTATTATACATATTCCTAACCATTTCATTTGTCTACCTCTGAAAAATCTCATGTATTTAATTTTACGCGGGGATGTCCGAAAATATGAGTGAAAGGGATGTAAATTTCGGCAGGGTGAACGACACGCTGGCGTGTCGTAGGCGTTCAGTAGACTTGCTAAGCAAGTCCGGGGCTATGCCCCGCCTGACTTCTTTCAGGTACCTGTTGCATAGCAACCAGGATGCCAGGTCGTGCAGGTCGCAGAGCGACCGACCAGACAAACGCCGTAGTTTGGAAACTGCGTTTCCACCTTTAACCCCCATACACACATAAGGCTTATACACAAACAGCATAATGTATCGCGCCGGTTTGCTGCGCTCTGCGCTTTGTTGCTTGTGTTTGTTTGAAGTTTCGCAAGGGCTTTGCTATGGCTTTAGCTGAACGCGCATCAAACCGGCGCTGCCGGAATCGGAAGATAAATTTCAGTTTAAATTAGTAGCTTAGGGGGCTGCCGCCCCCTAAAACCCCCGCTGCACCAATAGCTAAGCAAGGGGCGCGGGGGACGGCAGTCCCCCGATAAACTGAAATTTACTGTTGCAGGTGCAAGAGAAAATTGGCTTGATTTATTTGCGGAGGTGTGGTATACTTTATATATAAGATGATTGGATCATTGAGTTTGATATACAGGAGATCTGAAAAAACCTGATGTAATGAAAAGAGCGAAAAAAGACGAGAACTACAAGGTGTTGAGTTATAATGAAGGTTAAATTTGTTCTTGGCAGTATAGGGTCGGGCAAGACCACATATTGTATGGACGAGATAGCGAGGCTGCGCACAGAACAGCCTCAGCGGCGGTGCGTTATTTTAGTTCCGTCGCATTTTTCGCATGAGACGGAAAAGCTCGTCTGTGACCGGTTCGGCGGGACGGGGCTTAATAATATAGAGGTAACGTCATTTGAAAAGCTCGCGCGGGAGCTTCTTACCGGCGCGGAGCGCCGGCTTGCCGCTCCGGGTAAGCAGGCGATGATCTCACGCGCCGTAAAGCTTGCGCTTGCAGAGCTGGACCGCGGCGAATTTGACGCGCGGCTGCTTGCGGCGGCGGCGCGTCGCGGGTTTGCCGATGTTGCCGCATCGCTTATCAGCGAGCTGCGCAGGTACTCTGTACCGGCGGATATGCTGCGCGAGAGAGCGGAGCTTGCCGACGGCACGCTGCGGCAAAAGCTTTTGCTTGCGGCAATGATCTCGGACAAGTACGAGCTGCTTTTAAAGGACGCTGACTATATAGACAGTGACGAGGATCTGACGCGGCTTGCGGCTGTGGCGGGCAGAGGCTTTGGCGAAGACGTGTCTGTGTGGGTGGATAAGTTTGATGAGCTGCTGCCGCAGCAGCTTGAGGTTCTCCGCGCGATAATAGAAAGCGGTGCGGAGGTCACAATGACGTTTACATATAACGGCGATGATACCTACTACGGCACGAAAGCGGCTATGGCGTCAGTTGGGCGGATCGCGAAGCCGGAAACGGTAATGCTCGGCGGCGGTATGCGCCATGTGAGCGCGGCGCCCGATCTCGGCTTTCTCTTGTCAACGTGGTTTAACAGGAGCCGATACGAGGGAGAGGTAAATAATATTTCGCTCTTTGAGGCGAGAGATGTGTATACAGAAACGGAGCACACAGCGGCAAAGATACTTGAGCTTGTCCGTGAGGACGGTTACCGGTTCAGGGATATTTCCATAATCTGCGGTGAGCCGGATAACTACAGTCATATAATCGAGGCTGTGTTTGACGAGTACGATATACCGTACTATACCGATGAGCGGTTTTCCATAGCCGAGCATCCTATAGCGATGCAGGTGCTTTCGCTTTTTGATATATATGAAAACAACTGGGACTACAGCTCCGTGATGAGCTATCTGCGGGCGGGGTTTGTATATCTCAGGTCAGACGGCAAATACAGAAGAATACCGGGCGATGATATCGATCGGTTCGATAACTACGTCCTCAAATACGGCATACGCGGCAGGAGTATGTACTGTTGCAGCTGGACAGATAAGCGGCGCACGCTTGTTGACGAAGCGCTTGAGCTTGACAGCGGCAAAGAGGAGGATGGTGCCGCGCTTGAACCGTTTCGCGCGGCTGTTACTGCGCCTGTTGCGGCGTATTGCGACGCGTGCAAAAATGCAAAAACGGTTACGGACTTCTGTGAGGCGCTGTATGCGTTTTTTGAGGATATTAATTTATATAACGGGCTCCGCGCCGAGCTGCTCGGACTTGCGATGAACCGCGCAACGGCTGACGCGCAGCGGTTCGGACAGATCTGGAATCTTGTCCTTGACGTGCTCGATCAGGTATGCACGGCTCTCGGGGGGCATGAGGTCAACGCGGAGGAGTTCGGCGATCTTATTCGCGCGGCAATGGGCAGCTGCGGCATACGCACGATACCGTCAGGTGTTGACCGCGTTTTTATCGGCTCGGTGGACAAGAACCGCTCGGACAATTCGCGGGTTATATTTGCGATAGGCGCCCGCTCCGGCACATTCCCTACTGAAAGCAAGCAGGAGGGCTTCTTATCCAATGCGGACAGAGAAAGGCTTGCGGAGGATATGGATATTCGGCTTGCGCCGACCACGGTGCAAAAAACCGCTAAATCGGCAAATAACGTGTACAAGACATTGGCGGCGGCAAGCGACAGGCTGTATCTCAGCTATCCGATCCAGACACCGGACGGGAGCGCGTGCAGACCGGCGCAGCTTGTGCTTGATATCTGCGCGAAGCTGCCGGGGATACCGCGCGGAAACGATATAGTAATAGACAGCGAAAGCGCGAGAGCGCTTTATGTTTCATCTCCTGCCGCGACCATGCATAAGCTTCTTATAAACCCTGTAAGCAATCCGCTCTGGGCAAGTGTGAACGAGTGGTATGATGAGCATGGAGAGTGGCGGCATAAGCTTTTTTCGGTGCGCGGCGCGAGGAACCGTTACGGAAAGAGGCTTATCGAGCTTGATCCGTCCCTTGCCTCGGCGATGTATAAGGGCAGCATTTTCTATAGCCCCACGCATCTTAACACTTATGCGCAGTGTCCGTTCAAGAACTATTTGAAATACGGTCTCGGACTGTCCGAGCGCGAGGAGCAGGAGCTGACCGCCGCTGATGCGGGCACGTATGCGCATGAGATAGTCAAGCGGTTCTGTGAGGAGGTGGACAACACCTGCGGCTGGGACAGGATAGACAGCGGCAAAGCGGAGGAGATGATAGACAGGATCGTTGAGATAACGCTTGATAATATAAGGGATACAGAGCTACATGACAAGGAGAAGACAACAAATATTTTAAGACGCATGGGAAGGACCGTTGCGCGAGTTGCGGAGACTGTCACAAGGTCTATCGCATGCGGCAGCTTTGTGCCGTATGCATACGAGAAAAGCATAAGGGTAAGGCTTACGCCCGATGTCGGTATAAAGGGCATGATAGACCGCGTTGATGTGTGTCACCATGACGATATAGAGGAATACCGTGTTATAGATTACAAGACGGGAAGAAAGGGCTTTTCGGTGGCGGATATATGCGCAGGACTCGATATGCAGCCGGTTATATATTCACTCGCGATAGCTGCCGAAAACGACAAAGCGGTGATATCCGGTATGTACTATAACAGAGTCAGAAACGATTATTCACATATAAAAACGACCTCAAGGCTTTCAACAGTGGTAAGTGATCTGAAAAAAAATACCATGCTTGACGGTGCGACCTTTGTTGAGATCGCGCCGGACGGAAGTCCGCTGCCGGAGTCGGTAAACAGGATAGAGAGCGAACTGTCACGCGCGGAGGATTCTGTATTCTTCGGCAGGAAGCTCTCGATCGGCGGCAATTTGCACAGCCGCGCGGCGGGAGGCAGACTTATGGACGAGGTCAGAGACAGGATAATAGAGACCGACCGCAGCATACGCGGCGGTAGGATAACTCCCGCGCCGCTTACAGACGGCAACGGCAGCGTGTGTGACTACTGTGAATTCAGCGACGTATGCGGCTTTGATGATGAGCACAAGGAGCCGTGGAGCGTAGAGGAAAAGGATAATGACGTATGGAAGCGTCTTGAGGATGAAAGGGGTGAGGAATAATGGCTGTCTGGACACCTGACCAGGAGAAGGTCATTTCCGCACCCGCCGGTAAGGGCAATATCATCGTTTCCGCGGCGGCAGGCTCGGGCAAGACGGCGGTTCTTGTTGAGCGGGTCGTGCAGCGGATAATTGGCGGCGCATCCATAGACCGTATGCTTATCGTTACGTTTACGAACGCCGCGGCGGCAGAGATGCGCGAGAGGATCATAAAGCGGCTTACCGCCGCGCTTGATGACGCGAAGAATGAAAAGACCGTGCGGCATCTCAGGCGACAGGTACAGCTTTCGGAGTCGGCGGATATAATGACGATAGACGCCTTTTGCATCCGTACCGTACAGAATAATTTCTATGTGCTCGATAGAGATCCTGATGTAGGTATAGCCGATGAGGCGCTTGCGGTGTTTATGCAGGCGGAGGCGCTTGAGGCTGTTATGACGGAGCTGTATAAGACAGAGGATGAAAAGGAGCAGACGCGGTTTGCGCGCCTTACGGACGCGTATTCTTCAAACCGCGACGATCGCGGCCTGTGCGAAACGGTGCTTGATATCTATAAATTCATAACGTCATTTGCCGAGCCGGAAAAATGGCTCGACAAGGCAGCGGAGGGGTATCGTCTGCCGCCGCTTGAAACGCCGTACGCAAGGCGGCTTATGAGGATCACGCGGGACGCAGCGAAAAGATGCATCGAAAATATAGAGGAGATAATGCCGGAGACGGAAGCTTTCCCGGAGCTTAGGGAGTACGCGCAAATGCTTCTTTTTGCCGCGCAGGATATAATAGCCGAGACGGATTGGGACAAGACGCTTGATATTTGTAAGGGCGCGTTTAAGTACAGAGTCGGCAAGATGGACGGGAAGCATACATTTACTGTCCCCTCACCGCCAATCTCGGAGAATATCGCGCTTAGCGAACGGCTAAGCTATATAGGCGATGTGTTCGCAGCAAGGCTCAGCGCGGGCGCGGCGTTTGAGAGCGCGAGAGTGGAAAAGGATCTTGAACGCTCCGATGCGCTTGCGGAGGCGGCGGAGGATATAGCATGGATCGTCAAGCGGTTTATGCGTGAATACGCAGCGGTAAAGGACAGGCGCAGAGTGCTGGAGTTTTCGGATTTTGAGCATCTGACTTATGATCTGTTCAGTACGAATGGGGATATACGCGAGGTGTACAGGGATAAGTACGATGAGATACTTATAGACGAATATCAGGATACGAACGGATTACAGGACGGGATATTTGAGCTTATATCGCATGATAATATTTTCATGGTCGGCGATCTCAAGCAGAGCATATACCTTTTTCGCGGCGGTGACCCGTATATTTTTAAGGATAAGAGCGAAACATACGGCGCGGACGGAGCACATCACAGAAAAATAACGCTGGCGCAGAATTTCAGAAGCCGCATAGAAGTGCTCGACAGCGTAAATGATGTGTTCACGGCAGTCATGAGCGATGAGGCGGGCGACGTGGACTACAGAGGCAAGGAGCTTGTGGTGCGCGATAAGGAGCGCGACTATTATCCATTGGAAGGCAGCGGCTGCCGCGCGGAGCTGCATTATATACGCATGGACGGCAGCGCGGAGGAGCGGCGGACAGAGGAGATCATTTTTACCGTAAACAAGATAAAGGAGCTTCTTGGCAGCGACGCAAAGGTGTACGATACGGGGACAGGAAAAATGCGCCCGATAAGAAAAAAGGATATCGTGATCCTTGACTCCACACGAGCGATGGGAGCAAGAATGGCGCAGGAGCTTGCAAGAGCGGGGATAGACGCATACTGCGACACGAAGCTGTTTTTCAGCAGACGCGAGATAAGGGTGATGATCTCGCTGCTCTCGCTTATAAACAATATGCGTCAGGATATTCCGCTTGCCGCGGTGATGCGCTCGCCGATAGGCGGGTTTTCCGATAACGACCTTGCCCGTATCCGTCTTTTTACGAAAAACACGGATTGCTTCTTAAATGCCGTAAAGGAGTACGCAAAAAAGCCGGAATACCGGCTGAAAGATAAGGTGTTTTGCCGCGCGGCAGCGCCAAAGAAATATACTTCGGGGACACGAAAGCAGCTTTCGGCTCACTGCCGTGGATTTCTTGCCGACCTTAACCGCTGGCGCGGCTATGTCAGACGTATGTCTGTGGCGCAGCTTATATGGACGATCTATGAGGAAACATATTTTTACGATATAATGGGCGCGATAGAGTTCGGCGAGGAGGCGCAGCTAAATCTCCGGCTTCTCTATGAGCGGGCAAAGCAATATGAACGCGCCGGCTTTCGGGGTCTGTTCAGCTTCATTAAATATATAGAGCTGACAGAGAACAGCAGTAAGGATGTAGAGGGCGCAAAGGCGGTAGGAGAGAATAATGACGTTGTACGGATAATGACGATACATAAGAGCAAGGGTCTGGAATTTCCGTATGTGTTCCTTATAAATACCGGCTCCGGCTTTAGCAGAAGTGACGGTGTTTCCGCAGTAAGACGGCACAAGGAGCTTGGGCTCGGCGTGCGTGATATCAACTATAAGGGACATTATACGCAAAATACCGTCGTATATGATCTTATATATGAAACGAACAAACGCGAAAGACGCGCGGAGAGTATGCGGCTTTTATATGTGGCGCTCACGCGCGCAAGGGAGAGACTCTTTGTTACTGCCGCCGTGAAGCATCCGGAGGATGTCATGGATGAGGATATCATAAAGTCATATACAGATAAGCTTGTTGGCGGAAGGATGCTGCCGGTTGACGCGCTTGCGGCAAAGGGAATGTACGGCTGGATTTGTCCGGCGGCATTTGCCTCAAAGGATACGTGGAAATGCGAGTTCCATCACGCGTCAGCCGCGGAGAGCGAGGCACCGTATGAGTCTATGCCGGAGGAGGTCGCGGATAAGGACGCGGTTAAAAGGGCGGTATATGATATTCTTGATTACCGCTACCCGTACACCGAGGGCAGTACCGTCCCGTCAAGGACATCCGTAACTCAGCTTAAGGAGCTTACAATAGAGCGAGGCATAGACGAGCCTGTGTATGAGCCGGACAGCCGCCGCAGCTCCGGCGCGGACGATATGGCGGAGCTGATGTTTTCGCCTTTGCACCGCAAGCCGGCGTTCATGCGCGAAAAGGGGGACAAGCCCGCGAACGAGATAGGCACACTGTACCATACGGTTATGAGCGAGCTTGACCTTGACCGTCTCAGAGCAGAGGGCGCGGAGTGTATTGAAATGGAGCTTGCGCGTCTTGTCGATTGCGGAAAGATCGCGCCGGAGGATATAAGGAATATAGATGCGGACAGGATAAAGAGGTTCGCGCAAAGCGAGCTGTGCCGCCGTATGCTCGCATCGGATGAAGTCCGCCGCGAAGCGCCGTTTCAGATAAATATACCCGCGACTTTGTACGATCCGTCGCTTCCGGACAGCTATGCGGATGAAACGGTGATCTTACAGGGTATAATCGATTGCTTCTTTAAGGAGGGCGACGGTTACGTGCTCGTTGACTACAAGACCGACCGTGTTAAAGAGAGCGGCGCGCCGGAGATCAGGGCGCGGTACGAAAAACAGCTGGAGCTGTACACAATGGCAATAGAAAGGCTGTTGCGAAGCAGCGTGAAGGAAAGCCTGCTGTATCTGTTCGATACCGGCGAGACGGTATAAAACACTTTACAATCTGCTGAGAGCAGGCGTATGCTTGGCGTGCTTTGCGAGAAAAACGGCATTACGAGCACGATCTATCAAGAGACTCTGGACGCCTTTACCCTTGAGGATTATAAGGCGATTTATGATTGACATAGGTTAAGTCTTGTGCTATAATAAAATATAGCAATAGATTATGTGTAAATGATACATGTTGTATTATTAACATTATAAGAAAAGAGGGGTTTTGGAAATGAAAACAAAATTTATAAGTATTTTTTCGGCTGCATCTGTGGTTATGACATCCTATGCGGCATTTACAGTCACAGCGTTCGCGGAATACTCTTCGGACTATAGAACCGATCCGATTGCGACCTATATGCAGGCGGGCAAAGATTTCACATCGGAAACTGCAACAGATAATGTTGCGTCACTGTGGAATGTAACAGTTACCCCGGGCAGCTATTCCATAAGCAGCATCAGCGTAAAGGTGAAGGATAAAGAGGGTAATGTCCATACAACCGATGATGTGTATGAGCTGCCTGTTATTTCACAGGGCGATGTAGTATTCGGTGTGGTCGTAAATCATCCGGCATCCGATGTTGATGGCATAACGGCAGTCGTGGACGGTAGCGATATAGAAGCGGTAGCGGACAGCCGCAGTCTGCATCTTGCAAGCGTGAATAACGCGCGTGAGCTCGGCGGCTACGCTGCCGAAGACGGCAAAAGGGTGAAGAAAGGCGTATTGCTGCGTACAGCCGCGCTCGGAAATGCGAGTGAGGAGGATATAAAAAAGCTTCGTGACGATTATCATCTGGGAACGGTGATCGACTTGCGTATGACCCGCGAGGTAGAGGCATCTCCGGATCTGGAGATCGAAGGAGTTAAAAACCTTAATCTCCGCATCATAGATGAGGAGGCGTTGGCAGAGAAGTCGAAAACGCTCACCGCAGAGGATATGGAAGGGATAGATCCGACAGATCCTATTGGAAGGCTCAAGATCGCTATTAAGCTGGGCATTGTCGGTGAGGATATGTATATAAATTTCCTGTCTACAGATAAGGGCAAGAAAGGCTATAAAGAAATGTTTGACGAGCTGCTTGAGCTGCCGGAGGGGAAATCTCTGCTGTTCCACTGCACACAGGGCAAGGACAGGACAGGCTGCGCGGCAATGCTGATACTCTCGGCGCTCGGTGTTGATGAAAATACGATCATAAAGGATTTCATGCTTACCAATACATATAACGCCGATCTTATCGCAGTTGAGAGAAGGGCGCTTATGGATGCAGGATACTCCGGCGAGGAGCTGGAAACGATAATGTCAGCCAGAGATCAGGTAAATCAGCAGTATATGGAGAAAGCGATCAATTGGATGAAGGCTGACTACGGCTCTGTGGTAGGATACATCACACAGGGGCTCGGAGTTACACATGAGCAGATACAAACGCTCAAGGACAAGTTTCTTGAATAGGGGGCAACGCTATGAAGAAATTTATCAAACCGGAAATAATATTAATGAGCTTCCATAGTGAAAACATCCTGACAGGCAGCGCGACCGCAGTTAAGAATGCAACAGCGGCGGCGGATAGCATTGCCGGCTCAGATAAGACTTTTATAATATCATGGTAAAATAAGATGTACTATGGACAGGGGGAAATGCTGTGAAGATATCAACGAAGGGCAGATACGCGATAAGACTCATGCTCGATATTGCGAAATACTCAGCTGGCGGTAACGTTTCATTAAAGGATGTTTCCGCTCGTCAGGATATTTCCCTTAAATATCTTGAGCAGATCGTGAATATGCTGAGCCACGCGGGGCTTGTACGCTCGCAGCGCGGAGCGCAGGGCGGCTACAGGCTCGCCAGAAGCGCGGAGGAAATAACGGTCGGTGATATACTGCGCGTAACAGAGGGTGATATCGCGCCTGTTTCGTGCCTTGCTGACACTGCCAATACCTGTCCGCGCGCGGCGGAGTGTTTCACACTGCCGTTCTGGAAGGGGCTTTATAGGATCATCAATGAATATCTTGATAATACGACAGTGAGCGATCTTTTGAATAATAAAAAGAATGACGCCATGGATATGAGCTTATATATCTGACAGCAGCTATATATAAGAAATCACGCTGCATGACAGGCTGTTCAGCCGGCCATGCAGCGTGATTTTTCTACTGAAAACTGTTTTTATACAGCCGAAGCTTTGTTGATTTTGCATAAATATACTCTTATTCGTAAAAAAGTCTTGACTTTTCAGAAAAGTGTGGTATAATTTAAACCATACTAATCCTATAGGAAATATAGACGAAGGAAGGTATATAAAATGGCAAACAAGAAATGGAGATTTGAAACAAAGCAGTTACATATAGGACAGGAGAATGCGGATCCGGTAACGGATGCGAGAGCTGTACCTATATACGCGACCACATCTTATGTTTTTCACGATTTTCAGCATGCGGCGGATCGGTTCGGTCTGCGTGATGCGGGTAATATATATGGCAGACTTACAAACCCGACGCAGGATATATTTGAGCAGAGGATAGCTGCTCTGGAGGGAGGTGTTGCGGCGCTCGCTGTAGCGTCGGGAGCAGCGGCTATCTCATACACGATTCAGGCGCTTGCACATACGGGCGAAAACATAATAGCCTCAAAGACGATATACGGAGGGACATATAACTATCTGGCAAATACGCTTCCCGGTTTTGGAGTAACGACAAAATTTGTCGATCCGGCGGGCGGACTTGAGGCGTTCACCGATGAGATAGACGAGAGAACAAAGGCGATATTTATAGAGTCGCTCGGCAACCCCAATTCTAATATAATAGATATAGAAGGGCTTGCGAAGGTCGCTCACGCGCATGGTATACCGCTTGTGATAGATTCGACCTTTGCGACACCGTATCTGCTTCGACCTATAGAATATGGCGCGGATATAGTAATACACAGCGCGACAAAGTTCATCGGCGGCCACGGTACAGCGATAGGCGGAGTTATAGTAGACGGCGGTAAATTCGACTGGAAAGCATCCGGCAAGTACCCATGGATAGCAGCGCCAAATCCGTCGTACCACGGCATATCCTTTGCCGACGCGGTCGGTCCGGCGGCGTTTGTAACATATATAAGGGCAATACTGCTTCGCGACACGGGCGCAACGCTCTCACCCTTCCACGCGTTCATCTTCCTACAGGGACTTGAAACGCTTTCGCTCAGACTTGAAAGACATGTTGAGAACTCACTGAAAATAGTAGAGTATCTCAGTAACCATCCGCAGGTAGAGGCAGTGCATCATCCCGCTCTGCCGGGCGATCCGTCACACGAGCTATATAAGAAATATTTCCCGAAGGGCGGCGGCTCGATCTTCACCTTTGAAATAAAGGGTGATGATAAGACGGCGCAGAGGTTCATAGATAATCTTGAGATATTCTCGCTGCTTGCAAATGTTGCGGATGTAAAGTCGCTTGTTATCCATCCGGCTACTACAACGCATTCGCAGTGCACGGAGGAGGAGCTTAGGGAGCAGGGGATCAAGCCAAACACAATAAGGCTTTCAATAGGTATAGAAAATGTAAACGATCTCATCGCGGCGCTCGATGATGCATTCGCAGCGTTATAATGAAAGGAAGTAATGAAAATGTCAAGAATTTATAGCACATTAACAGAGCTTATAGGCGGCACACCGCTCATGGAGCTTAGCAATTATGAGAAGGCAAACGGACTTGAGGCGAGGGTTCTCGCAAAGCTCGAATATTTTAATCCCGCCGGTTCGGTAAAGGACAGAATAGCAAAGGCTATGATAGATGACGCCGAGGAGAAGGGACTGTTAAAGCCCGATTCGGTAATAATCGAGCCGACCTCAGGCAATACCGGTATCGGTCTTGCATCTGTCGCGGCGGCAAGAGGCTACAGGATAATTATAACCATGCCGGAAACGATGAGCGTTGAAAGACGCAATCTTATGAAGGCATACGGAGCGGAGCTCGTGCTCACAGAGGGTGCAAAGGGCATGAAGGGTGCTATTGCAAAGGCGGAGGAGCTTGCAAGGGAGATACCGGGCGGATTTATTCCCGGTCAGTTCACAAATCCGGCAAATCCGGCATACCATAAAAAAACCACGGGACCGGAGATCTGGAATGACACGGACGGCAAGGTGGATATATTTGTTGCCGGAGTAGGCACCGGCGGTACGATAACGGGTGTGGGCGAGTATCTGAAGTCGCAGAACCCGAAGGTTAAGATAGTAGCCGTAGAGCCTGCCGATTCACCGGTGCTTTCGGAGGGCAGAGCCGGAGCGCATAAGATACAGGGTATAGGCGCGGGGTTTGTGCCCGATACGCTTAACACTGACGTTTATGATGAGATCATAACCGTAAGGAACGAGGATGCCTTTGCAGTCGGCAGAACGGCTGCGCGTACGGAGGGTGTTCTTGTGGGCATATCCTCAGGCGCTGCGCTTTGGGCAGCGACCGAGCTTGCCAAGCGTCCCGAGAACAAGGGCAAGACCATAGTTGCGCTCTTGCCGGATACGGGAGACAGGTATCTGTCAACGCCAATGTTCAGCGAATAAGTTTGAGAAAAATGCGCTTTGAATCTTGCACGCATTCGCAAGCTCGCATATAGTCATTCAGCACTTTTGACTACGTCAAAAGCCAGCCTGACGGCTGTCCGCCCATCTTGGCGGTGCTAATAGCCTCGCTTGCTCATACGCACAATCTTCGTTGCGCATTTTCCTCAAACGGCTTTTCAGAAATCATATAATAAGGATTGGAGACAACAGGGATGATCTATTGTGATAACGCGGCTACAACAAAAATGAGCAGAGCCGCAATAGATGCCATGCTTCCTTATTTCGACACGATATATGCTAACCCGTCGAGTCTGCACTCGGCGGGTCAGGTCGCGCATGAGGGACTGTCAGAGGCGAGGGAAACCGTTGCGGATATTCTCGGCGCTGATTTTAAGGAGATTTATTTTACATCCGGAGGCAGCGAGGCGGATAATCAGGCGATACTCTCCGCAGCCGCCATAGGCGAGAGGAAGGGGAAGAAGCATATAATATCCTCCGCGATAGAGCACCATGCTGTTCTCCATACTCTGGACAGACTCAGGGACAGGGGATTTAATATAACACTGCTGGACGCGCATGAGGATGGCATCGTAAGGATAGATGAGCTTGAAAAGGCGATCCGTCCCGATACTGCGCTTGTGACGGTAATGTACGCGAACAATGAGATAGGTACCATACAGCCAATACGCGAGATAGGGTGTATTTGCCGCGAAAAAGGCGTGATCTTCCATACAGACGCCGTACAGGCAGTTGGACATATAGATGTTGATGTTGATCGGGATAATATAGATATGCTCTCGCTCTCGGCTCATAAATTTCATGGGCCGAAGGGCGCGGGTGTGCTGTACGCAAAAAAAGGTATACCGCTGACAAATCTTATCGAGGGCGGTGCTCAGGAGCGCGGCAAACGCGCGGGGACAGAAAATCTTCCGGCTATAGCCGGCATGGCTGCCGCGCTGAAGGAAGCGGCGGAGAATTTGGATAAAAACATTCCAAAGATAACAAGGATGCGTGATAAGCTTATAGAGCATCTGCTTGAGATACCGCACACTGTGCTGAACGGGGACATTAAAAATCGGTTGCCGGGGAATATAAATGTCTGCTTTGAGGGGATAGAAGGTGAATCGCTGCTCCTGCTGCTGAGCCGCGCGGGTATATGTGCATCGTCCGGCTCAGCGTGCACCTCCGGCGCACTTGATCCGAGCCATGTTCTGCTTGCCATAGGCAGACCGCACGAGATAGCGCACGGCTCGCTCAGACTGTCATTGTCAGAGGCAAATACCATGGATGAAGTAGAGATAATGGCAACGGAAATATCAAAGGTGGTAGAGTATCTGCGCGGTATGTCGCCGGTGTGGAGAGATCTTATGGAGGGTAAGAGAAGCTATGTTATACAGTGAGAAGGTCATGGACCACTTTACAAATCCGCGTAATGTAGGTGTGATCGAGGATGCCGACGGTGTCGGTGAGGTTGGCAACGCTAAATGCGGGGATATAATGAAGATATATCTTAAAATAGAAAATGATGTGATAACCGATGTGAAATTCAATACCTTTGGCTGCGGCTCCGCGATAGCGTCAAGCTCGATGGCTACGGAGATGATAAAGGGAAAGCCGATCGCGGAGGCGCTTGAGCTTACCAATAAGGCTGTTGCCGAAGCGCTTGACGGACTTCCGGCGCATAAGCTTCACTGCTCCGTTCTTGCGGAGGAGGCCGTAAAGTCCGCCATTGATGATTATTATAAGCGCAAAGTCAATGCCTGAGGCGCACATAAACCGAGTGCGGAATATGTCCCTGCTTTGTGTATACCGAGCGGTTGCCGTTTATCGCAAATGCGATAACGCAGGCAGCGGCTATGTACAGAGCAATGTCCGTGCCGAACATCTCTATGCCTATAAATATCGGCGCTAAAAGCGTGTTTGTAGCGCTGCTGTATACGGCAACGCAGCCTAAAACTATCATCAGCTCCGGCGGGAGTCCGAACAGGGCGGAGATCGCCGCGCCAAGAGCCGCGCCGATAGACATTATCGGCATCATCTCACCGCCTGAGAAGCCGATGGTTATACAGATAATCGTAAATATAAACTTTGCGGCAAAGTCATACAGCATATACGGCTTGCCGCGGAGAAGCTCTTCAATGAGCGCGGAACCGGTCCCGCAGTACCGTCCGGCATGGCAGAGGATAAGAAGCCCCGCTGTTATGGTGCCGATGATGAGTACGCCGAGATAGCGGTTCTTTATTTTTTTTGCGTAATATGCCTTTGCGCCTTCAAGCGCGGTCACAAACCATCGCCCGACAAGTCCGAAGATGATAGCTGAGAGCAGGATAAAAAAGAGCTGCAATCCGCCGATGCCCGCGCCGAGAGATACATGGTGGTGGAAGGCGTGGAACGCGCAGACCTCGGAAATGTAATACGAGGTATAAGCCGCGATCACCGCCGGTATCAGCGCCTGATAATATAGCAGTCCCGATGCGGAAAATTCAAGCGCGAAAAAGATACCGCCCAAGGGTGTCTGGAACAGTCCCGATACAGCCGCGGCGACACCGGAGATAAGCAGCGTGCGCGCGTATCTTCTCACGTGCAGCAATCGTGACATGTAATCGCCGACTGCCGCGCCGCAGGTAGCGACAGTTCCCTCCTTGCCGGTGCTTGCGCCAACGAGCAGCATCAGCGCGTTTGCCGTAAGCTTTAACAGCACATAAGCGTTCGGATATTCACCTGCTCTGTAGTGGCGCTCAGTCTCCTTTATTTTGCCGTGATCGTCCACCTCGCCCATATTATAGGCAATGGCGAGGTTAAGACCTTGCTCCGAGTTCGGACTGATATGTCTGTAAAGGTAGATTATCGCAACACCCGCTACGCCCATAAAAGGCACAAGCAGGAGATAATGCTTCGCGCGAAGGGCTTCTATACCCTCAAGCGCGCGTCCGAACATACCGGAAATGAAACCGAGCTGCAGTCCGATTAGGATCGCGATCGCGGAGCAGATAACAACCTCCCTTGAATGGATCAATACTGTTTTGAAATACTTTCTCATTTATATCGTCACTTTGCTTTCAAAATTTTTCTGAGGTAATGCCCCGTGTATGAATCTTCGCTTTCAGCGAGCTTTTCCGGCGTGCCCTTTGCTACTACCGTGCCGCCGCCGTCACCGCCCTCCGGACCGAGGTCTATAATATAATCGGCAGTTTTTATAACATCAAGATTATGCTCGATAACGATAACGGTGTTTCCGCCTTCTACAAGGCGGTTCAGCACGTCTATGAGCTTTTTCACATCTTCCGAATGAAGACCGGTGGTCGGCTCGTCAAGAATATATACAGTCTTGCCGGTCGAGCGCTTTGACAGCTCCGTTGCAAGCTTGACTCTCTGCGCCTCGCCGCCGGATAGCTGGGTCGAGCTCTGGCCGAGCTTGATGTAGCCAAGACCTACCTCCTGTATGGTTTTCAGTCTGTTCTTGAGCTTTGGTATATTCTCAAAGAATTCCACTGCCTCGTCAACGGTCATTTCAAGCACCTCGTAAATGTTCTTGCCCTTGTACTTGACCTCAAGTGTTTCGCGGTTATAGCGCTTGCCGCGGCAGACCTCGCAGGGGACATATACGTCCGAGAGAAAGTTCATCTCTATTTTAACTATGCCGTCACCGGAGCACGCCTCGCAGCGCCCGCCCTTGACGTTGAAGCTGAACCGTCCTGATCTGTACCCGCGTATCTTTGCCTCGTTCGTGTTTGCGAACACATCGCGTATATCGTTAAAGAGGTTGGTATATGTCGCCGGATTCGAGCGCGGAGTGCGTCCGATCGGGCTTTGATCTATATCTATTATCTTATCAAGGTTTTCTGTCCCTGTTATCTCTTTGAACGCGCCTGTCTTAAGATGTGCGCGGTTCAGACGGTTGGCAAGGCTCTTGTAGAGTATCTCGTTGACCAGAGAGCTTTTGCCGGAGCCGGAAACTCCGGTAACGCAGGTAAATACTCCGGTGGGGAAGCGTACATTTATATTTTTAAGGTTGTTTTCCCTTGCGCCCTTTACCGAGATCCAGCCGGTCGGCTTGCGCCGTTTTTCCGGCACGTCTATTTTAAGCTCGCCGGAAAGGTATTTGCCTGTGAGCGATCTTTCGCAGCTCATAAGCTCCTTTGCCGTTCCTGTGCCGACTATCTCGCCGCCGTTTATGCCGGCGGCGGGGCCGACGTCAACTATATAGTCCGCGGCAAGCATCGTGTCCGTGTCGTGCTCAACAACAATAACGGTGTTGCCGAGGTCGCGCAGGTGCAGAAGCGTGCCGATCAGTCTGTCGTTATCGCGCTGATGCAGACCGATGCTCGGCTCGTCCAGGATATACAAAACGCCGGTAAGTCCGGAGCCTATCTGCGTGGCAAGACGTATACGCTGCGCTTCACCGCCTGAGAGCGTGCCCGAGGAACGCGACAGCGAGAGGTAGTCAAGACCCACGTCAAGCATAAATTGAAGTCTCGCCTTTATCTCCTTTATTATCTGCCGCGCTATTATCATTTCGCGGTCCGTGAATTTAAGTCCGTTTACAAAATCCATCTCTTCACGGATGCTCATGGCTGTGAGGTCGTATATATTCTTTCCGCCTATAGTAACGCCCAGAACTTCATCGTTAAGCCTTGCGCCGCCGCACTTAGGGCAGCGGCTGTCGCTCATGTACCGGCTTATGTCGCTTCTTGCGTATTCAGAGGTCGGGCGGTCATACCGCCTTTGTAGATTGGTTATAACACCCTCGAACGGCATCTCATAGCTGCCGCTGCCGTAAGAGCGGTCATATTTTATTTTAAGCTTCTCCTCGCCCGAGCCGTAGAGGATAACGTCCTTTGCCTCCTCCGGTATGTCACGATAGGGAGTGTTTATATCAAATCCGTATTTGTCGGCTATCGCGCGATAGAACATATTCGCAAAGCTGCCCGGCTCGTCATAGCTGTTCCAGCCGCTACAGCGTATCGCGCCCTCAATAAGGCTCGCATCCTTATCCACAACAACGAGGTCGGGATCTATCTTTATAAGCACGCCGAGTCCATCGCATTTCGGACACGCGCCGAACGGGTTGTTGAACGAGAACAGTCTCGGCTCCGGCTCCGGAAGGCTTATGCCGCATTCATCGCAGGCGTAGCTCTGTGAAAACCGCATTGTTTCGCCGCCGACCACCTCTACCATTACCGTATCGCCCGAGAGCTTGAACGCCGTCTCTATCGAATCGCCGAGACGCAGCTCAATACCTTCCTTAACGGCAATGCGGTCTATAACTATCTCTATGCTGTGCTTAAATGTCTTTTTCAGCTCCGGCGGATCGGCAACGTCGTACATCTCACCGTCAACGCGAAGGCGGACATAGCCGCTTTTTTTCGCATTCTCAAACACGGTTTTATGCTCACCCTTCTTTGCCGTTACGACCGGCGCAAGTATCTGTATCCTCGACCGTTCGGGGAGTGACATTATCCTGTCCACTATCTGATCGACCGTCTGCCTCTTAACCTCTCTGCCGCAGTTGGGGCAGTGGGGGATGCCTACGCGCGCGTAAAGCAAACGCAGGTAGTCATATATCTCCGTTACCGTTCCCACTGTCGAGCGAGGGTTCTTTGACGTAGTCTTCTGGTCGATGGATATGGCAGGGGAAAGTCCCTCTATATAATCAACATCCGGCTTATCCATCTGTCCCAGAAACATTCGCGCGTATGATGAGAGCGACTCAACATAGCGCCGCTGTCCCTCCGCGTAGATAGTGTCAAAGGCGAGCGAGCTCTTGCCTGAGCCGGAAAGTCCGGTAAGCACAACAAGCTTGTCGCGCGGTATCGTTACATCTATGTTTTTCAGGTTATTCACCCTCGCGCCCTGTATCTTTATCTCATTCAGCATATAATTCTCCTTAGCTTAAATAGTACGTGCCTGTTTCGGTCTTCCTGTCGATCGCGAACAGCTTGTCCGCCACGAGCATTTCAAGATCCTCAAACATAGCGTTCTCGAAAAGCTCCAGCATCTCGTCGCTTTCGGTATAGGCTATGTCCGCGTTCATCACTATTCTTGATCTGTCCGCCTTGTCGAATTCGCGCATATCAACTATCTCTACCTTTATCCCTAAGTTTTTATAGATAAGCTCTTCTGTGCTGTGAAGTGTTTCATCAGAGAGCGCTCGTCCGTCGCTGTAGACGATAAACTCAGCGATCTCTTCAGGGTAAAAATATATGATCGGCGTGAGGATGTTTTCAAGTATTATTTCCACCGCCTCGGCAAGCTTTTCCTCGTATGTCATAGGTTAAACTCTTTCTCCAATCTTCGCATATTGTCGCGGTATTCCGCCGCCTTCTCAAATTCAAGCCGCTCCGCCGCGTCAAGCATAAGCTTTTCAAGCTCGGCTATCTGTCTCTTAATATCCATAGCAGGAAGCTTCTTGTCAGTCTCTACAGGCTGCATGGGTTCAAGTATATCGCGTATATCCTTTGTAACGGTACGCGGGATTATACCGTGCTCAGCGTTATACGCGCTCTGCTTTGCGCGTCTGCGCTCCGTCTCGTCCATCGCGCGGCGCATGGAGCCTGTTATGGTATCACCGTAGAGGATAACTCGCCCCTCGGCGTTCCGCGCCGCCCTGCCTATGGTCTGGATGAGCGACATCTCGCTTCTTAAAAAGCCCTCCTTGTCCGCGTCGAGTATCGCGACAAGCGCGACCTCGGGTATATCAAGCCCCTCGCGCAGCAGGTTTATTCCGACAAGCACATCATAAACGCCAAGCCTAAGATCCTTTATTATTTCTGTCCGCTCTATGGTCTTTATATCCGAATGCATATAGGTGACCTTTATTCCTATCTCCTTCAGATAATCGCACAGATCCTCCGCCATCTTTTTTGTGAGCGTTGTTACAAGCACGCGGAAGCCGTTCTCTATAACGGAATTGATCTCGCCTATAAGATCGTCTATCTGATGCTCTGTCGGTCGGACCTCAACAACAGGGTCAAGCAGTCCGGTCGGACGGATCACCTGCTCGGCAACGACTGTCGCGTGCTCCTCCTCATAAGCTGCGGGGGTCGCGCTTGTAAATATCACCTGATTGAGGTGCTCCTCAAATTCCGGAAATTTAAGCGGACGGTTATCGAGCGCGCTCGGCAGCCGGAACCCGTATTTTATAAGAACCTCTTTCCTTGCGCGGTCACCGTTATACATGGCGCGTACCTGCGGTAGCGTCTGGTGCGACTCATCTATTATCATCAGGTAATCCTCAGGCATATAGTCAAGCAGCGTGTACGGCGCGGAGCCGGGCTCTCTGCCGCTGATCAGACGGGAGTAGTTCTCTATGCCCTGACAGAAGCCTATTTCGCGCAGCATTTCAAGGTCATAACGCGTGCGCTCCTCTATGCGCTGTGCCTCGATAAGCATATCGCGATCCTTGAAATACTTCACCTGCTCCTCCATCTCCTCCTCAATGGCAGCCATTGCGATCAGCATCTTCTCATGGGTGGTAACATAGTGTGAAGCCGGCATGATCACCGTGTGCCGATATGTGCCGATCACCTCGCCCGTGAGCGCGTTTATCTCGGTTATCCGCTCTATCTCATCGCCAAAAAATTCAACGCGGATCGCGTTCTCGCCGTTGTTTGACGGGAATATTTCCACGACATCGCCTCTGACGCGGAATTTGTTACGCACAAAATTGATATCGTTCCGCTCGTACTGCATATCAACGAGCCGCCGAAGCATCTCGTCACGATCGCGCTCCATGCCGACTCTGAGCGACAGCATCATGTTCTTGTAATCGTCCGGATCGCCGAGACCGTAGATGCAGCTCACACTCGACACTATCAGCACATCGCGCCGCTCAAGCAGCGCAAAGGTCGCGCTGTGACGGAGCTTGTCAAGGTTCTCGTTTGTCATCGCGTCCTTTTCTATATAAGTGTCGGTCTGCGGCAGATATGCCTCCGGCTGGTAGTAGTCGTAGTAGCTGACGAAAAATTCAACGCAGTTGTTGGGGAAGAACTCCTTGAACTCGCTGCAAAGCTGCGCCGCAAGAGTTTTGTTATGCGCAAGAACAATGGTCGGGCGGTTAACGGCGGCAACAATGTTCGCCATGGTAAAGGTCTTGCCCGACCCGGTGACACCTAAAAGCGTCTGGAATTTTTCGCCGCGACGAAGTCCGTCAACAAGCGTTTTGATCGCCTGCGGCTGATCGCCCGACGGCGCGTATGGAGCAACAAGCTCAAATTTATCCATGTATGTTCTCCTTGCTTCTTATCTTTCCATTTGCCAGAACTGCACACTGTACGGAGGCAGCTCTGAGCCTCCGCCGAAATCGTGCGTCTTTCCGGTTATCAGCTCCGTCGCCATGCCGCAGCCCGCGTCAAAATGGCAGGTAACGGGATTTTCGTCCGCGTTTATCGCGACCATAACGCGCTCGCTGTCCGTTTTGCGCTCAAAGATGCAATACTTGTTTTGCAGCAGAACCGAGCGGAACGAGCCGCTTGTAAGCGCGTCGCTTGCCTTTTTTATCTCTGCAAGCCGCGCAATAAATGCCGTAAGCTCAGTTTCCTCCGGCTTTTCAATGCATGGGCGCAGAGCCGGATCCCCGTCCTTCTTTTCGCCCTTAACGCCGAACTCGCTGCCGTAGTATATGCACGGATAACCCGGCATACCGAACATCAGCCCGTAAATAAGCGGAAGATGCTTTTCGTTTGAAAGTATGCTCGCTATCCTCGTAACGTCATGGTTATCAACGAAATTCATAAGATGCAGCCCCTTGCACATACACCACGGCTCTGAACCGAACAGGCGTTGTATCGAGTGGATTATCTCAAACATATTCATGGAGTTGAATGAGGAATACAATCCCTTGTAGCACTGGTAGTTTGTGCAGGAGTGGAGCATGCTGTCATTTACGCGCTGCGAATAATCGCCGTGTAGTATCTCGCCGATGAGCGCGAAATCCGGCTTGAGCTCGTTTGTAAATCTGCGCAGACGCGTGAGAAATTCGGGCGTTAAGCAATAGGCGACATCAAGCCGCAGTCCGTCTATATCGAACTCGTCCACCCAGAACCTTACCGCGCTGAGAAGATGCTCTGTGACATCGTTGTTCCATAGGTTCAGCTTTACAAGGTCGTAGTTGCCCTCCCAGCCCTCGTACCAGAGTCCGTCATTATAGCTGCTGTTTCCGTCAAAGCTGATGTTGAACCAGTTCTTGTATGGGGAGTCACCTCTTTTTTCAAGCACGTCACGGAATGCCCAAAAGCCGCGTCCTACATGGTTAAATACGCCGTCAAGCACAACTCGTATGCCGTTTTGGTGCAGCTCTCCTACAAGCGCCTTGAAGTCCTCGTTCGTTCCGAGGCGCGTATCGAGCTTAAAGAAATCGCGCGTGTTATATCCGTGTGTGTCCGACTCAAAAACGGGCGAGAAGTATATCGCGTCCGCGCCGAGCCGCTTTATATGCGGTATCCATTCCGACATCTTTTTTATCCGGCTTTGGGGCACACCGTCATTTTCAAACGGCGCTCCGCAGAAGCCGAGCGGGTATATCTGATAAAATACACTGTTATCTATCCACATTATCTTTTTTCCTTTCTTTTGATCGGTATGACGAGCATACCAAATTTTTTAGGCAAAATGCTCTAAATAGGTCGAGAGGCTCCGCACGCGATGCTATATACCGATATGCGAGCATGCAAAGACACGCGAGATATGACGAGCATTTTGTCTAAAAACCTTTTCTGTCAAGATTTCTGTACTGTATCGCCTCTGCGATGTGAGGCGTTTTTATATCATCGCTGCCGTCAAGATCGGCAATAGTCCTTGCTACCTTCAGTATCTTGCTGTGCGCTCTCGCACTGAGTCCGAGTCTGTCAAAGGCGGTCCGTAGGAGGTTGCTCTCCGCTTCGCCCAGGCGGCAGTATTTGTCAAGCATGGGCGCGGTAAGCTGCGCGTTTGAGGTTATGCCGTCGTTTTCATACCTGACAAGCTGCTGCCTACGTGCTTTGTTAACACGCTCGCGGATAACGCTGCTTGAATCGCCGTCGGCAAGCTTTGAAAGATCGTCATAGCTAACGTGCGGTATTTCTATCTGTATATCTATTCTGTCCAGGAGCGGACCGGATATTTTAGAGCGGTATCGCTGTATCTGATTCGGCGAGCAGGTGCACGCGCGCTTCGGATTGCCGAAGTTGCCGCAGGGACAGGGGTTCATTGCCGCGACAAGCATAATATTGCATGGGTAGGACAGGGTAGCGTTCACTCTCGATATTGTTATGACTCCGTCCTCAAGCGGCTGCCGCATGACCTCAAGCGCGTCGCGCTTGAATTCAGGCAGCTCGTCCAAAAACAACACGCCGCAATGAGCGAGCGAAAGCTCTCCGGGACGCGGCATTGCGCCTCCGCCCGAGAGCGCGTTTGCCGATACGGTGTGGTGCGGACTCCTGAACGGGCGCTCCGTAACGAGCGGCGTCCCCTGCGGCAGTACGCCGGCTATGGAATGAAGCTTTGTTACCTCAAGCATCTCGTCAAAGGTCATATCCGGAAGTATCGTGCCGACACGCTTTGCAAGCATGGACTTGCCCGTTCCGGCGGGACCTGACATAAGCACGTTATGCGCTCCGCTTGCAGCTATCTCTATTGCGCGCTTTGCCTGCTCCTGACCCTTAACGTCGCGCATATCGACAAGCTCTGTGAGCCTTGCCGCTCTTAGCGCGTCGATGTCCGTTTTATGCGGTTCTATCTGCTTTATGCAATCAAAATAATTTATAGCGTCGGAAAGATGCGTCAGCGGATATATTTCTATACCGTCAATGACTGCCGCCTCGTCTGCGTTTTCGGCGGGAACAAAGCAGCGCTTAAAGCCCTTTTCATACGCGGTAATAACCATTGGCAGCACGCCGCGCACCGGCTTTACGGAGCCGTCAAGAGCAAGCTCGCCCAAAAATACCGTATGGTCGGGGTCGCTTACGTTCAGCTGACCTGATGCGTGCAGGATCGCGAGCGTTATTGCGAGATCGAAGCTTGAGCCTTCTTTTTTTAGTGATGCGGGGGCAAGGTTCATCGTTATGCGCTTGCGCGGAAAATCGCATCCGCAGTTCTTGATGGATGCCTTCGCGCGGTCGCGCGCCTCGCGCACGGTAGTGTCAGGCAGACCGATTATTTCAAAGGCGACAATGCCGTTTGATATATCTGTCTGCACCTCTACGATGTTGCCGTCAAGTCCGGTGAGAGATACGGTATAAAGACTCGAAAACATTATTTGTCCGTCCCTTCTTTAATATGCATAATTATCCTAATTATATCATATATGCGGATATATTGCAATGGTTTTGAAAAAAACTTTTGTTCGGCATTGTTGAAAAAAACTTTTGTTCGGCAATAATACGAAGGGGATGTAAAAAAACAAAGTTTTTTTACATCCCCACAGCGTGTAGACAAACCTGTCTACACGCTGGCAGACGTCGAAAAATTAGGTTGGATTTGACGAAAACAAGCTCGTCGGCGTACGTTGGTACGTTAGAGTTTGTTTTCGTCAAAAGCGCACAGCAACGGCGATTACTCGATG